>JBOHCZ010000039.1:0-6531 GCA_050699195.1 Streptomycetales bacterium | reverse complement strand
GGCTACAAGGAGTCCGGGTACGGCCGCGAGGGCGGCCGCCACGGCCTGGAGGCCTACCTCGATGTGTGAGGCGCGGCTTCTCGTCGATCTTGGCAATTCCGCCCTCTCGCTTCGCGAGATGAGGGCGGAATTGCCAAGATCGACGCACGCAAGGGGGGCGCTGTGAGCGCTGAAACGCGGATCGCGGTGCGCAAAACGTACAAGCTCTACATCGGCGGCGCGTTCCCGCGCTCGGAGAGCGGGAGGTCCTACGTCGTGGCGGACACGAAGGGGCGCTTCCGCGCCAACGCCGCGCTGGCCTCGCGCAAGGACGCCCGGGACGCCGTGGTCGCCGCACGCAAGGCGTTCGTGCAGTGGTCCACCGCGACCGCGTACAACCGGGGCCAGGTCCTCTACCGCGTCGCCGAACTTCTCGAGGGGCGACGGGCGCAGTTCGTCGACGAGGTGGCCGCGGCGGAGGGCCTGTCGCCGACCAGGGCCGGGGCGGCCGTGGATCTCTCGATCGACCGCTGGGTCTGGTACGCCGGGTGGTCGGACAAGATCGCCCAGGTCCACGGGTCGAGCAACCCGGTCGCCGGGCCGTACTTCGACTTCTCGATCCCCGAACCGACCGGCGTGGTCGCGGTCGTGGCGCCGCAGGGGTCCGCGCTGCTCGGGCTGGTCTCCGTGCTCGCCCCGGCCGTCGTCACCGGCAACACCGCCGTCGTGCTGGCCTCCGAGCAGCGACCGCTCCCGTCGATCACGCTGTCGGAGGTGCTCGCGACCTCTGACCTGCCGGGCGGGGTCGTCAACATACTGACCGGCCGGACCGCGGAGATCGCCCCCTGGCTCGCCTCGCACATGGACGTCAACGCGATCGATCTGTGCGGTGCGCCGTCCGAGCTGGTCGCCGACCTCGAGACCGCGGCGGCCGACAATCTCAAGCGAGTGGTACGGCCTCCGCAACGCGAGCCCGACTGGACACCGCCGCCCGGCGTCGACCGCCTGCGGGCCTACCTCGAGACCAAGACCGTCTGGCATCCGGTGGGAACCTGACGGCCGGCCTCACCGTCTTGCACCTGCAGCAGCCGATCCGATCACACGACGAAGGAGTCCACGATGGCAACACTCATCAGGCCCCGCGACGGCGGCATCATCGCCGGCGTCTGCGCAGGCCTCGCCCGGCGCTTCGGCTGGCGGCCCTGGACCGTCCGGTGGCTGTTCATCGTGTCCTGCCTGCTTCCCGGTCCGCAGGTGCTGCTCTACGTGGTGCTGTGGATCGTCATGCCGCGGGAGGCCTGAGAGTCTCCGGTGAAAAGCCACTCGGAGCGCAGCGCCGCATAGCCCGGCTTGACGACCTCGTTGATCATCGTGAGCCGCTCGTCGAACGGGATGAACGCCGACTTCATCGCGTTGACCGTGAACCACTGCATGTCGTCGAGCGTGTAGTCGAAGGTCTCGACGAGCCGGGCGTGCTCCCGGCTCATGGACGTGCCGCTCATCAGGCGGTTGTCGGTGTTGACGGTCACCCGGAAGTACAGCCCGCGCAGCAGGCCGACCGGGTGATCGGCGATCGACCGCGCCGCCCCGGTCTGCAGGTTGGACGTCGGGCACATCTCGAGGGGGATGCGCTTGTCCCGGACGTAGGCCGCGAGCCGTCCGAGCTCGACGGAGTCGTCCTCACCGGCCGTGATGTCGTCGATGATCCGTACGCCGTGGCCCAGCCGGTCGGCGCCGCACCACTGGATCGCCTGCCAGATCGAGGGCAGCCCGAAGCCCTCGCCCGCGTGGATGGTGAAGTGGGCGTTCTCGCGCTGGAGGTACTCGAAGGCGTCGAGATGCCGGGTCGGTGGGTACCCCGCCTCGGCCCCCGCGATGTCGAACCCCACGACGCCCATGTCGCGGTAGTGCACCGCCAGCTCGGCGATCTCCATCGACCGGGCGGCGTGCCGCATCGCGGTCAGAAGGGCACCGACCCGGATGCGGTGGCCGGCGGCGGCAGCCCGGGCCTGGCCCTCGCGAAAACCGTCGAGGACGGCCTCGACCACCTGCTCGAGAGTGAGCCCCCGCTCGATGTGCAGCTCGGGGGCGTAGCGGACCTCGGCGTAGACAACGCCGTCCTCGGCGAGGTCCTCGGCGCACTCGGCCGCCACCCGGGCCAGGGCCTCGCGGGTCTGCATCACCCCGACGGTGTGGACGAAAGTCTCGAGGTAGCGCTCGAGCGACCCGGAGTCGGCGGACTCGCGGAACCAGAGCTCCAGCTCGGCGGGGTCGGTCGCGGGCAGCCGGTCGTAGCCGGTCTCGCGTGCCAGGTCGACCACCGTCGCCGGGCGCAGGCCGCCGTCCAGGTGATCGTGGAGCACCGCCTTGGGGGCGCGCCGGATCTGCTCGAAGGTGGGCTCGAAGGTCACGCTCCGACGCTACCCGCGCGGGGTCGCGCTTGCTGACGCATCGTCACAAGAACCGTGCGCATGGCGCACCTGCCCGCACCCCCCGCGCGTCAAGCAGTGGACGGGCTCAGCGGTCGGCCAGTTCGTCGGTCGCGCTTCGTCCGGCGCACGTGGTGCGACGGAGAAAGTCGGCGAGCAGCTCGAGTTCGGTCTCCGCGTATCCAGCACAGATCTCATCCATCGAGGTGCTCATCCCCGAGTAGAGACGGAACAGCTCCGCGTTGCGGTCGCGCAGGGCCCGGACGGCGACGGCGCGGCGGTCGGACGGGTCGCGGTCGCGGGCTATCCAGCCGCCGCGTTCGAGCCGGTCGAGGATGCCGGTCATCGTGGCGGGGTGCAGACCGGCGCGCCGGGCAAGGGCGCTGGGGCTGAGCGGACCGTGGCGGGCGACGAGGTCGAAGCAATCGAGGTCGACGTCCTTGAGATCGACGTGCGCGCCGACCTGGTGGTTGAGCAGGGACAGCTGGATGCTCAGCTCGCGCAGCGACTCCTTGATCGCCGTGGCCAACCGCCTTCGACGCCGCTGCGCGTCCGCATCCGCCAATGTTTTGAAATCCATATGATATGTTCCTCGTGTTATATGACATACAGAGGACAGGGTACCCGGGAAAGCGGTACCCGCACAGCTGAAGGGGCTTGTCATGTTCCTGGTTACCGGAGCGACCGGCACCATCGGACGCCCCCTCGTCGGCCTGCTCGCCGGCGAGGGCGCCAAGGTCCGCGCCGTCACCCGCAACCCGCTGGCCGCCGGCCTGCCCGCCCACGTCGAGGCCGTTGAGGGCGACCCGTCACGGCCCGACACGATCGCCCCATTCCTGGCGGGCGTCACCGGCCTGTTCCTGCACCCGCGCGCGGTCGGGGACGGCGCCGGCGAACTGCTGGCGCTCGCCCGGGAGCAGGGGGTGAGGCGGGTGGTGACACTGTCGGCGATGAACGTCGACGACGACCTCGACGAGCAGCCGTCCCGCTATCGAGGGGATAGAAACAAGGAGGTCGAGGACGCCGTCGTCGGAAGCGGCCTGGAGTGGGTGAGCCTGCGGGCCGGCTTCTTCGCCGTCAACACCCTCCACGCGTGGGGCGCCCAGATCCGCGCCGGTGACGTCGTGCGCGGCCCCTACGCGGCCTTCGCCGAAGCGCCGATCCACGAACGGGATCTGGCCGGGGTCGGCGCCCGCGCGCTGCTCACCGACGAGTTCGTGGGCCGAAGGCTGGAGCTGACCGGCCCGCAGTCTCTCACCCACGAGGAGATGGTCGCCATCGTCGGCGACGCGACCGGCCGGCCGCTGCGCTACCAGGAGATCCCGCCGCAGGCGGCCAAGCAGGGCATGGTCGCGCACGGTTTCCCGGAGCCGTTCGTCGAGGCCTTGATGGCCAGGTACGCCAGGGGAGTCGGGCAGCCGGCGCCCGTCACCGGCGAGGTGGAAGCCATCCTCGGCCGCCCCGCGCTCACGTTCGCCGAGTGGGTCACCGAGAACGCCGCCGCCTTCCGGAACTGACGACAAGGGGCAGGGACCACCAGATGAAGCTCACGATCTTCGCGGCGACCGGCGGTACCGGTCGGCACGTCCTCGAACAGGCCGTCGCCGCAGGCCACGACGTCACAGCGGTCGTACGGAACCCGAAGAAACTGTCCGGACAGGCGCGCGTCGTCACCGCCGACCTGGCTGCCCCCGACCCGGCGGCGCTCGCAGCCGCGGTCGACGGGGCTGACGCGGTGCTCTCCGGTCTCGGCCCGCGGAGCAACGCCGAGGCTGGTATCGCCTCCCGAGGCACTCAGGCCATCGTCGATGCGATGAAGGCGACGGGCGCGCGGCGGCTCGTCGTGATCAGCTCCGAGTCGATGACGACCATTCCCTCACCCGGCCGTCCGAACCCGCCGAAACACGACCCGGGAGAGGGACTCATCCTGCGCTACGTGGTCGGCCCACCGGCCAGGCGCGTCTTCCTGCGCAAGCAGTACGCCGACCTCGGCGTGATGGAGGACATCGTGCGCGACAGCGGCTTGGACTGGACTATCGTCCGGCCGGCCTTGCTCACCGACAAACCGGTCACGGGAACCTACCGGACGGCCAACGGGCAGAAGCCGCGGGGCGGCTTCAGGATTTCCCGCGCCGATGTCGCCCATTTCATGCTTCGCGTGCTCGAGCGACCCGAGACCATCGAACAAGCCATCACCATCACCTACTAATGGGTTCAAAAACGGAGGTCGGGAGTGCCCCAGCGACCTGGCGAGGAGCCAGCTGGATAGCGAGTTGCCGGACAGCCGGTACCCCGATCTGCTCCGGACCGTGTTTAGACAGCTGAGTCTCGGCTGAACCCCGTACGCTCCCGCACATGGCACGCCGTCTCAAACACTGGGGCTGGGGGTACGAGGACGAGCAGCCCTCGCAGGCCGAGCTGCGCGCGGTGGCGGCCGGCATCACGCCGATGCTCGGGTTCGAGGCCGCCGAGCCGGAAGCACCGGTACCGCTCGACGCGGTGGCCCTGCCCCCGCCCCGCCTGACACCCCCCGCACACCTCGCCGCGATCTGCTCCACCGCGCGCTACGACCGGGTGACCCACGCGTACGGCAAGGCCTACCGTGACGTCGTACGCGCCCTGCGGGGGCAGGTCGACCACCCGCCCGACGTCGTCGCCCACCCGCGGGACGAGCGCGCCGTCGAAGCGGTGCTGGCCTGGTGCGAGCAGGCGAAGGCCGCGGTGATCCCGTACGGAGGCGGCACCAGCGTGGTCGGGGGCGTGGAGCCACGCGTCGACCGGCGGTACGAGGGCACCGTCAGCCTCGACCTGCGGCACCTGGACCGGGTGCTCGACGTCGACGCCACGTCCCGGGCGGCGCTGATCCAGGCCGGCGCGACCGGCCCGGCGCTCGAGGACCAGCTCGCCGCGCACGGCCTGACGCTGCGGCACTACCCGCAGTCCTTCGAGTTCTCGACGCTCGGCGGGTGGGTCGCCACCCGCGCGAGCGGTCACTTCGCGACCGGCGCCACGCACATCGACGATCTCGTCGAGTCGGTCCGAGCGGTGATGCCGCGCGGCCTCTGGGAGTCGCGGCGGCTGCCCGGCTCGGGCGCCGGGGTCTCCCCCGACCGCATGCTGCTCGGCTCGGAAGGCACGCTGGGCGTGATCACGCAGGCCTGGGTGCGGGTACGGGAGCGCCCGGCGCACCGGCGCGGCGCGAGCGTGCACTTCGCGTCGTTCGAGGCGGGGACGGCGGCCGTACGGGCGATCGTGCAGGCCGACCTGCATCCGGCGAACTGCCGTCTCGTCGACGCCCGCGAGGCCGCGCTGACGGCCGGGGGCGACGGTGCGCACGCGCTTCTCCTGCTGGGCTTCGAGTCCGCGGACCGGCCGGTCGACGCGCGGATGGACCGGGCGCTCGCGCTGTGCGCAGAGCACGGCGGCCGGGCCGGGGCGCAGCAGAGCTCCGGCGCGTGGCGGGAGGCGTTCCTGCGCGCGCCCTACCTGCGCGACAGCTTGATCTGCCTCGGCGTGCTCGTCGAGACGTTCGAGACGGCGGTCACCTGGGACCGGCTCGCCGACCTGCGCGTCTCGGTGTCAGAGGCGGTACGTGAGGAGCTGGCCGGCGCGGGAACCGTCACCTGCCGGTTCACCCACGCCTACCCCGACGGGGTGGCGCCGTACTTCACGGTGCTGGCGCCCGCCAGGCGCGGCGACGAGGTGGCGCAGTGGGACGCGGTCAAGCGGGTCGCCTCGGACGCCGTGCTCGCCGCGGGCGGCACCATCACCCACCACCACGCGGTCGGGCGCGACCACCGGCCGTGGTACGACCGCCAGCGCCCCGAGCCGTTCGCGGCTGCGCTGCGCGGGGCCAAGGACGCCGTCGACCCGTGCGGGATCCTCAACCCCGGGGTGCTGGTCGGCTGAGCCCGGGCCAGACCGGCCAGGCCGGGCCGGGCCAGGCGGGGCCTACCGCGGCAGGGCCGCGCAGAGCAGCTCGAGCTCGTCCTCGGTGTTGTAGTAGTGCACCGATGCGCGCACGCAGGGCGTGACAGCCGCCGGGTCGAACCGCGCGTTGCCGCCCGGCGAGACGGAGACGTTGACCCCCGCGGCCCGCAGGCCGTCGGCGACGCCGTACGGG
>JBOHCZ010000038.1:0-14650 GCA_050699195.1 Streptomycetales bacterium | reverse complement strand
GCGACCCGGGACGAGCGCACCGGGTCGAGGAGGTCGGCGGCCGCCGCGGTGTCGGCGAGCGGAACCCCGTCGACGAGATGGATGCCGCCCACGGTGGTCCGGCCGGCAGCGGGGAAGGCCGGCACCGCGAGGGCACGCACCCGACCCGACACGCGCCGCGCCACCGCGTCGATGACCGCCTCGGTCTCCGCGCCGACGTTGCCGCGCAACGTCGTGTCGACCCGCTTGACCACGAGCCGGACGTCGGCGACGGTAGGGCCGAGTGCGGACAGCGCCTCGGCGACCACGCAACGTGCGGTCCCGGGTGGGACGTGCCGGGTGGCGAGGTCGAGGACCAGCACGTCTACCGCTGGCAGGTAGCTGGCCGCGGAGTCGACATCGCGCACGACGACTGTGCGCAGGCCCCGTCGCGCGAAGAGCGCGCCGGTCGCGTTGCCGCCTGTCAGGTCGTCCGCCAGGACGAGCACCTGCGCCACGAACCCTCCTGACGGCGCCGCAGTCTGGACGCTCACCGCCTGTGCGTTCCGCCGAAGTGTCGCGCGACCTGCGCGCAACGGTCAACTTCTGCGCTGATCGGGGGATCAGTTGCACGAACCGCGCACACCTGCGTCGCAGGATGGCGCCCGGTGAGCGCTCGCCCCGTTGACCTCGACGTCGCCGGGTGCCAATGTGCCTGCACGACCTCGACAGCGCGTGAGATGACGAGACACAGGGGCGCAAACGTGTCCGAGAGCACCACGGCAGAGCCGACACCGACCGGGGCCTTCCGCGCAGCGCGCGATCTGCTGCTGACCCACCGTGCGGACCACGAGGCCGCCCACCGCGATTTCCGGTGGCCGGAGATCGCCGAGTTCAACTGGGCGCTCGACTGGTTCGACGTCATCGCCGAGGGGAACGACCGTCCGGCGCTGTGGATCGTGGAGGAGGACGGCGGCGAGGAGCAGATCTCCTTCGCCGACATGTCCGCGCGGTCCTCGCGGGTGGCCGGGTGGCTGCGGGCCCAGGGCGTGGGCCGCGGCGACCGCGTGCTGCTCTTCCTGGGCAACCGCGTCGCGCTGTGGGAGACGCTGCTCGCCCTGATGAAGATCGGTGCCGTCATCATCCCGGCCACGACGCTGCTCGGCCCACGCGACATCGCCGACCGCATCCGGCGCGGCGACGTGCGTCACGTGGTCGCCGGCTCGGCCGACACCGGAAAGTTCCAGGACCTCCCGGGGGCGTGGACACGCGTCGCGGTGGGCGACCCCGTGCCGGGGTGGCTGCGCTACGACGACGCCTACGGGTTCCCGCCGGATGCCACGGCCGGCGTCGCGGCGGACGCCCCCACCAGGGGCGGCGACACCCTGCTCCTGTACTTCACCTCGGGGACAACCGCCCAGCCCAAGCTGGTCGAGCACACCCACCTCACCTACCCGGTCGGGCACCTGTCGACGATGTACTGGGTCGGGATGCGCCCGGGAGACGTCCACCTCAACATCTCCTCGTCGGGCTGGGCCAAGCATGCCTGGAGCAACGTCTTCGCACCCTGGAACGCCGAGGCCACCGTCCTGATCGTCAACCAGTCCCGCTTCTCGGCGCCCCGCCTGCTCGACGCCGTGACGCGCTGCGGGGTGACGACCTTCTGCGCGCCGCCGACCGTCTGGCGGATGCTCATCCAGGAGGACCTCGGGCGGTGGCAGACCCAGGTCCGCGAGGCGGTCAGCGCCGGCGAGCCCCTCAACCCCGAGGTCATCGAGCAGGTGCAGCGGTCGTGGGGGCTGACCATCCGGGACGGTTACGGCCAGACGGAGACCACCGCCCAGGTCGGCAACACCGCGGGGCAGCGCGTGAAGCTCGGGTCGATGGGGCGCCCGCTGCCCGGCTACGCGGTCGCCCTCCTCGACGTCATCACCGGCCGGACAGCCGACGAGGGTGAGATCTCGCTCGACCTCTCGCGGCGGCCGCTGGGGCTGATGGTGGGCTACCGCGACGATCCTGAGCGCACCGCCGACGTGATGCGGGACGGCTACTACCACACCGGTGACGTGGGAACGCGGGACGCCGAGGGCTACATCACCTACGTCGGCCGCGCCGACGACGTGTTCAAGGCGTCGGACTACCGGATCTCGCCGTTCGAGCTCGAGAGCACCCTGATCGAGCACCAGGCGGTGGCCGAGGCAGCCGTCGTGCCCTCACCGGACCCGCTGCGCCTTGCGGTGCCCAAGGCCTACGTCACCCTCGCAGGCGGGCATCCCGCCTCCCGTGAGACCGCCTTCGCGATCCTGCGGTTCGCCAGGGAGCAGCTTGCGCCCTACAAACGGGTCCGCCGTCTGGAGTTCGCGGAGCTTCCGAAGACGATCTCGGGGAAGATCCGGCGGGTCGAGCTCCGCGACCGGGAGACCGGCGAGGGCCGGCGCCCGAACGAGTACTGGGAGGAGGACTTCCCGGAGCTCAAAGGCTAGTGCGCAGCACACCCCTCACGATCAGGGCGATCCACTCGATATGGTCAAGTGTCCGCCGTCGTAGTTCGGGTGGCCGGGATCTGCCTGGCCGCCTGGACCGCGATGTAGAGATCGGGCAGCGACCACGAAGGAGACGTCCCGGTGAAACAGCGACAGGGCCGGCACAGCCACGAGTACCACTACGAGCGTCTGGCGTCCAACTACGACGACATCTGGACACACAGCCCGGACTACCTCGAGTTCCAGAACACCCAGATCAGCGAGAGGCTACGGCTGCGACCCGAGGACCGGTTCGCCGACATCGGGGGCGGGACGGGGCTGTTCACGCGCGGCCTCGTCGAGGCCATCGACCTGCAGGAACCCGCGCTCGTGGTCGAGCCGCACCAGCCGATGCTCGACCAGCTGCCCGACCACCCGCGATTGCGTGCCGTGCCCGCGTCGATGGAGGAGGTCGCGGAGGGCAAGGCCGCACTGCCCTACGACAAGCTCGACGCGATCCTGGTCAAGGAGACCATCCATCACTCCTCCGACCCGATCACCACGACCGCGCAGCTCGCGGAGCTGCTCAACCCGGGGGGACGGTTCCTCATCGTCACCCTGCCGCCGAGACTCACCTATCCGCTCTGGCAGGCGGCGCTCGACAGGTTCGAGTCCACGCAGCCGGCTCCGGAGGATCTCGCCGGGGGCATGCGGCAGGCCGGTCTAGCGGCCGAGGTCACCTACGACGACTTCACGCAGGTCTACGACGCCGAGCACTATTTCGCACGGGTCCGGGCGCGCTGCATGTCCGTGCTCGAGACGTTCACCGACGACGAAGTCGAAGCCGGGATCGAGGAGGTCAAGCAGAAGCTCTCGGGCGAGCGCGTCGAGTTCGTCGACCGTTTCGCGTTCGTGTTCGGCAGCCGTCCGGCGTAACCATCCGGCCCTCCCCCACCCGGGTCAGATCTTGGGTAGCCGCGGGGAGGGGGCGAGGGCGCGGGGGTCGGTGAAGGCGAAGTTCTTCCCGTCCCTCGCGTACAGCTCCACGTAGCGGCCGACGCGCTCGCGGTCGAGTTCGACGCCGATGCCGGGCCGGTCCGGTACCGCGAGGCAGCCGTCCAGGTATGGCAGGGGGCCGGTGCCCGCCACGATGTCGTCGCAGAGCAGCGAGGCGTAGGACTGGCTGGCGTAGAGGAAGTTGGGAGTGGACGCCATCACGTGCAGGGCGGCGTAGGTCGCCACCCCCAGCTCGCCGAGGCTGTGTTTGAGCACGGGCAGCCCGGCGGCCTCGCACAGTCCGGCCGAGCGCTTGAGGTTGAGCAGGCCACCGTCCATCTGGTTGTCGACCGACACGACGTCAGCCGCGCCGTGCCTGATCACCTCGAGCTGGTCGTAGCGGGTCCACGAGGCCTCGTTGGCGAGCAGCGGGGTGTCGATCCGGCTCCGCACGTAGGCCATTTCGGAGAGGTTGCGCCCGGACACCGGCTGCTCCACCAGCTCGAGGTCGCAGGACGCCATCTCCCGGATGATCCTGATCGCCGCCCCGGACGACCACGCCTCGTTGGCGTCCACCCGGATCCGCGCGCCCGGGCCGGCACCGGCCCGTACGGCCTCCACCCGCTCGATGTCCACGCGGGGGTCGTCCGAGCCCACCTTGAGGTAGAGGGTACGGAAGCCGGCCTTCACGCCGCGCTGCGCGGCCAGGTCGAGCTCGGCAGGCGAGCCGCCCGCGAGGTAGTAGAAGAACTCCACGCGGTCGCGGAACCGCCCGCCGAACAGTGTGACGAGCGGCTGCCCGCACAGCTTGCCCACGATGTCCCAGCAGGCCATCTCGACCGCGGCGATGGCGGGGCTGGTGGCCTTGACGTGGTGCCAGGTGCCGACGATGTCGATGCGCTTGATGATCCGCTCGATGCTGCGCGGGTCCTCCCCGACGACCAGGGGCTCCACCGATCGCAGCACCGCGAGGACGATGTCCGCGGAGGGATAGGCGGCGGCCTCGCCGAGCCCGACGACCCCCTCGTCCGTCGTGACCTCGAGCAGGACGGCGACCTGGCCGCGCCGGGCGCCGAACGCCCACCGCTCCTCCTCGTGGAAGGGCACGGCCACCGGTGTCGCCCGTAGCCCCGTGATCCGCATGGGTCACCCCTTTCCGATGTTGCGCCGGGTCAGGTGCCGGGTCAGGTGCCGGGTCAGGTGAGGTGTCACAGCACGATCCGCGGCTCACGCGACGCGTTGGTGAGCAGCTCGCAGCCCTCCGCGGTCACCAGCGCGGTGTCGGAGACCACGTACCCGACCGGCTCGCGGATCCACGACATGATGTGGAAGATCATGCCCTCGCGCACCGGCAGGTCGCCGTTCCGCCGGATGCCGGTGACGCTGCCGCCGCCGACCCAGCTGGGCGGGAACCCGATGCCGACGAGATAGCCGCAGTGGTGCCGGCGCGCGTGACCGGAAGCCTGTGCCCCGCCCACAGTCTCCTCCCAGGTGGCGTACACGTCGCCGGTGAGCACGCCGGGTTGCAGGGTCTTGCGGATGGCGTCGTGGCCGGCGAGCGCGATCTCGGCGGCCTCCTCGACGCTGGGTGGCGCGTTGTCGACGTAGACGACCCGGCTCAGCGGGGCATGGTAGCGCGCGACGCAGGCGGAGAGCTCGAAGAACAGTCCGTTGCCCGCGACGAGGTTCCGGTCCCCCCAGGTGACGTGCTCCTGGCCGAGCAGGTCCGTCGGCCGGATGTGTGGGGGAAAGCCCGGGTAGTCGCTGCCGGCGGCGAACATCTCCCGGAACACGGTGGCCGCGACCGCGCGCTCACTCACGCCGGTGCCCGCCGCCGCGATACCCGCGTCCATCGCGATGTCGGAGATCGCGGCCGCGCGCCGGGTCAGGGCGATCTCCGCGCCGGACTTCACGGCGCGGATCGTCTCGACGATGCCGGAACCGTCGACCCAGCGCAGGCCCGGGAACAGTCCCCGCACCCGGCGCCACACCTCCGGCGGGAAGAACATCGCGGCCAACTCGACACCGAGCGTCGCCCGCGCGGGCAGCACGGAGCGGATCGCCCGAGCGGTGGCGCCCGCGGGCTCCTCGTCGTCCTGGAAACCGAAGTGCGCGCAGTCCGGCGCCTGAGCCGCGACCGTGTCCCCCTCCATGGAGCGCGTCACCAGCACCGGGGCGCCGGCCAGGGGCAGGAGGAGCAAGGTGAACGCGAAGTAGCCCTGGTGGTTGAGCCCGACGAGGTAGTAGATGTTCTCCGGGCTCACCACGGCCAGGGCGCGCAGCCCGCGCCTGGCCATCTCGTCCCGTGTGGACTGTATCCGTGCCGCGTACTCCTCCCGGGTGAACCCGTTCGGGCCTGCCGCGGCCTGCACACCAGTGGCCTGCACCGCTTTCCCCGTGATCTCCGTGATCGGTTTCCCCTGCGCTGCCATGGTGCGGCATCGCCATGGTTTAGCTCAATCGACAATTCGAGACGACGAGCATAAGCTCAACTGCATGATGGATTTGAGGCGCCTGCGCCTTCTCCGCGAAGTCGCGTCCTGGGGCACCATCACCGCGGCGGCCGAAGCGTCCCATCTGACACCTTCGGGCGTGTCGCAGCATCTCACCCTGCTCGAACGCGAGGTCGGGGTACCGCTGTTCCACCGCGACGGCCGCAGGCTGCGCCTCACCGAGGCGGCGGAACGCCTGGTGACCCACACCGAACGCATCCTCGCCGAGATGGAGAGCGCCGAGGCCGCGGTGGCGAGCCTTTCGAACACGGTGTCGGGCACCCTCAAGCTCGCCGCGTTCCCCACCGCCGCCCGCGCCCTCGCTCCCTCGGCGATGGCGGCCTGCCGGGTCGACTACCCCGCCCTCCGTATCTCCCTGGAGGAACGGGAGGCCGACGAGAGCGTCACGGCGCTCAAGCAGCGTCAGATCGACATGGCGATCATCTACGAGTACAACGTGCTCCCCCCGCTGGAGGACCCCGGCGTCGAGCTGATACCCCTGCTCGACGAGCCCATCCTGGCAACCCTCCCACCAGACAGCCCGGCACCCGCGCCGGGTGAGCCCGTGGCGTTGACCATGCTGCGCGACCAGCCGTGGATCGCTCCCGAGGACGACAGCGCATGCTGGGGTGCCATCGAGCGGGCCTGTGCCTTCGCCGGTTTCACCCCGCATCTCGAGCACACCAGCAATGACTTCACGGTCATCCACGCCCTCGTCCACGCCGGCCTCGGGGTCACCCTGATGCCGCAGCTGGCGGTCGAGCCGCTCGCGACCGGGACGAGCATGCATCCCATCGCGGAGTTCCCCCTACGCCGCCACCTCTCCCTGGCCGTACGGCGGGGAGCCAACAACCATCCGGCCATCGCGGCGCTCACCCACGCGCTGGTCGACGTCGCGCGGCGGACCACCGACGATCTCACGTCGCGCATCCGCGAAGGGCTCTGAGCTGCGGGATACTGGGCGCATCAGCAAGGCATAAAGCTACCGCCCACCAAAGAGGAGCGTCCGACACCGCATGGCCCGCCGTTCGACCAAGGACTCGACCAGGAACCTGCCACCCGACGACCTCGAGGAGCGCATCCTCGACATCGACGTCGCGGACGAGATGCAGGGTTCGTTCCTCCAGTACGCCTACTCGGTCATCTACTCCCGGGCGCTCCCCGACGCACGAGACGGCCTCAAGCCGGTGCACCGGCGCATCCTCTACCAGATGAACCAGATGGGTCTGCGCCCCGACCGGGGTCACGTCAAGAGTGCGAGGGTCGTCGGCGAGGTGATGGGGCGGCTCCACCCGCACGGCGACGGGGCGATCTACGACGCGCTGGTCCGGATGGCCCAGCCGTTCGCGATGCGGGTACGACTCGTCGACGGGCACGGCAACTTCGGCTCGCTCGGCGGCGACGACCCGCCCGCGGCGATGCGCTACACCGAGTGCCGTCTCGCACCCTCGGCCCTGCTCATGACGACCTCCATCGACGAGGAGGTCGTGGATTTCGCCCCCAATTACGACGGCCGGGAGCAGGAACCGCAGGTGCTCCCCGCGGCGTTCCCGAACCTGCTCGTCAACGGCGCCTCCGGCATCGCGGTCGGCATGGCGACCAACATGCCCCCGCACAACCTCGGGGAGGTCATCGAGGCCGCCCGCTACCTCATCAGGCATCCCCGGGCGACGCTCGACGATCTGATGGCCTACCTGCCCGGCCCCGATCTGCCGACCGGCGGGTCGATCGTCGGGCTCGACGGCATCCGGCAGGCCTACGAGAGGGGCAGGGGGACCTTCCGCACCCGCGCCACCGTCCGCATCGAGGACGTCCGCGCCCGGCGGAAGGGGATCGTCGTCACCGCGCTCCCCTACATGGTGGGGCCGGAGAAGGTCATCGCCAAGATCAAGGAGCTGGTCCAGGGCAAGCGCCTGCAGGGCATCGCCGACGTCCGCGACCTCACAGACCGCGAGAAGGGCCTGCGCCTCGTCGTCGAGGTCAAGAACGGCTTCAACCCCGAGGCCATCCTCGAGCTGCTCTACAAGCTCACGCCGATGGAGGAGTCCTTCGGCATCAACAACGTCGCGCTGGTCGACGGCCAGCCGCTCACCCTCGGCCTCAGGGAACTTCTCGAGGTCTACGTCGACCACCGCTTCACGGTCACGCGCCGCCGCTGCGAGTACCGCAAGCGCAAGGCCGAGGAGCGCGCCCACATCGTCGAGGGCCTGCTCATCGCACTGGACGCCATCGACGAGGTCGTGCGGGTCATCAGGTCGAGCGCGGACACGGCCGAGGCGCGGGAGCGGCTCGTCGCCGGCTTCGATCTCACCGAGGTCCAGGCGCAGCACATCCTCGACATGCCGCTGCGTCGCCTCACCGGCCTCGAGGTGACGCGGCTCCGCGACGAGCTCGTGGTGCTGCGCAGCACCATCGCCGAACTCACCGCGATACTCGACTCCGATGAGCTGCTGCGCACGCTGGTGTCCGAGGAGCTCGCCCAGGTCGCCCACGACTACGCCACCCCCCGGCGCACGCTGCTCCTCGAGACGGCCTGGCAGCCGGCGGCGGCCGTCCCGCTCGAGATCGGGGACGACCCGTGCTGGGTGCTGCTGTCCGCGACCGGGTTGCTCGCCAGGACCGGCAACGCCGGTCCGCTGCCGCCCGGCCAGCGGACCAACCACGATGTGCTGGGCTGTGCCGTGCGCACGACCACCCGCGGCACGGTGGCGGCGGTGACCACGCGCGGACGCCTGGTCCGGCTCGACGTCCTCGATCTGCCCGCGTTGCCCGCCACCGCCTACACGCCAAGCCTCGCGGGCGGCGTCCCGGTCTCGGAGCTCGTCGACCTGGCCGGCGGTGAGCGTGTCCTCGCTCTCGCGACGGTCTCTGACGAGGGGCCGGGTGTCGCGCTGGGTACCGCGCAGGGGGTGATCAAGCGGGTCGTCCCCGACCACCCGGCCAACAAGAACGAGTGGCAGGTCATCCCGCTCAGGGAGGGCGACGAGGTGGTCGGCGCCGCCCAGCTGCTCTCGGGCGACGAGGACCTGTGCCTGATCACCAGCGACGCGCAGCTGCTCAGGTTCCCCGCGGGAACGGTGCGCCCTCAGGGTCGGTCCGCCGCCGGCGTGAGCGGCATCCGCCTCGGCCCGGGCGCCCGCGTGGTGTCGTTCACCGCGCTCGACCGTACGGGTGAGGCCGTCGTCGTCACGGTCGCGGGCTCGGAGTCCATGCTCCCGGCGACCCCGAGGTCGGTGAAGGTGAGTCGCTACGAGGACTTCCCCGCCAAGGGCCGGGCCACCGGCGGCGTCCGCTGCCACCGGTTCCTCAAAGGCGAGGATCGGCTGGTGCTCGCGTGGGCGGGCCCCGCGCCGGCACGCGGTACGGCGGCCGGCGGCGCGGCGATCGACCTACCCGACGCCGAGGGCCGGCGCGACGGCTCCGGGACGCCGCTGGACCGTCCTCTCGCAGCCGTCGGCGGCCCGCTCGCCCTGCGCTGATCGCGCGGCTCCCTGGAAGGATGGCGGCATGGCACTGATATCCCACATGGTGGCGCTCGGCACCCCGGCGCCCGCGTTCACACTCCCTTCGGTCGACGGTGCCGTCGACAGTGGCCTCAACAGTGGCCTCGATAGTGGCGGGGGGCGTGCCACCGAGGCTGCCATGGTGCGTCTCGGTGACTTCGCGGGGGCCCCGGCGCTGCTCGTGATGTTCCTGTCGAACCACTGCCCGTACGTCCGCCATGTGGAGGACACCCTCGGCACGGTGGTCGGCGAGTACGCCGAGAGCGGCCTGGCGTCGGTGGCGATCTGCAGCAACGACGTCACCAACTACCCCGACGACGCTCCGGGGCGTCTCGACGAGCAGCGGCGGCGGGCCGGTTTCACGTTCCCCTACCTCTACGACGCGAGCCAGGAGGCCGCCCGCGCCTACCACGCGGCCTGCACGCCGGACTTCTTCCTCTATGACGCGGACCGGCGGCTCGCCTACCGGGGCCAGCTCGACGATGCCCGGCCCGGCAACGACGTGCCGGTGACTGGCGACGCGCTGCGCCAGGCGATCGAGCAGGTGCTCGCGGGCAGACCGGTGCCCGGGCCGCACAAGCCGAGCATGGGCTGCGGCGTCAAGTGGAAGCCCGGCGCCGAGCCGGGTGGATGAGTGGGCGCGGGGTGTACGTGGAGCTGTGTTCCCGCCGCAGCCGTGAGCTCGGCGAGTCCCTCGTGGGGACGGCGCCGGTCGCACGGACCTGGTTGCTCCTCGAGCAGCCGGGTCCGTGGGGTCGCAAGGCGCTCGCCGAGAGCCACCTCGACCGTGCGCTCGGTGCGCGGCTGGCGGCCGCCGCGGAGCAGGCCGGAGTGCGGGTCCTGCTGATCCGCCGTCCAGGCCGCCACCCCGATCTCCACCTGCCGCGGCCGCGTCAGGTGTACGTGGCGCACACGTCTCCCCGTGCGAGCCGGCTCACCGGCCTGACCGTCGACGATCCCAAGGTGCTCCTCGACCTCGATTTCCCCGCGCTCGCCCGGGGGGTCGCGCCTCGGGACGGCGGCACCGGTGCCCGTGCGGCGCGCGCCGAACCGGAGCCCCTCTTCCTGATCTGCACCAACGCCCGGCGCGACCGGTGCTGCGCGCTGCTGGGGCGGCCGGCCGCGAGTGCGCTGGCGCAGCGCTACGGCAGCCGGGTCTGGGAGTCCACCCACCTGGGCGGCCACAGGTTCGCACCGACCGGGCTGCTGCTGCCGTACGGGCTGGCCTACGGCCGTCTCAGCGCTGAGAGCGCGCGGATGGCCGTGGAGGCGAGCCGCGCGGGCCGGGTCGAGCTGCACGGCTACCGGGGGCGTTCCACGTGGGAGCGTCCCGGACAGGCCGCCGAGATCGCGGTACGCCGCCTGACCGGGGTGGTCGCGCTCGACGCGCTCGACGTGCGGACCATCAGGACGGCTGGGGCAGGTGGCTACCACGTCGAGGTCACCCACGTGGACGGCCGGTCCTGGCGCGTTCAGCTACGTCTGCGGACCGGGCTGGACGTGCGACCTGAGAGCTGCGATGTCCACCCGACCCACCCCGAGAGCTACGTGGTGACGGACCTCGACCCGCTGTCGCGGGCACGTTGACGCAGCAGCACGCGGTGCGGCACTATGACCGCCCCCGCTCATATGACCAGGTGGTCACAACAAGGTCGGGAGGTGGCCTCGTGCCGACGTCCACGTGGCACAACCTCGGCCCCCAGCGCCGCGACCGCGTGATGCGTTCCGCCATGACGGAGTTCGGCCGGCACGGCTTCTCCGGTGGCAGCCTGAACGTCATCGCCCGCGACGCGGGAGTCGCGAAGGGCTCGCTGTTCCAGTACTTCGAGGACAAGCTCGACCTCTTCGGCACGGTCTGCGACGAGGCGTCGCGCCGCATCCGCACCGACATGGAGCCTCGGCTGCTCGCGCTCGGCGCCGGCCGGCCGTTCTTCGCCTTCCTCACCGATGCGCTGGACGCGTGGATCCGCTACTTCGCCGACCATCCCCTCGAGCGCGGGGTGACCGCCGCGACCAACCTGGAACACGACTCGGCGGTCCGTGCGGCCGTACGGCACGTCGCGCACCGCCACTACCTCGAGGTGCTGCGACCCCTCACGGACGAGGCGCGCGCCCGCGGTGAGCTCAGACCGGACATCGACACCGAGGCCTTCCTCACCCTGCTGCTGCTTCTGCTCCCCCACCTCGCGCTCGCGCCCTACATCGCGGGGCTCGACCCGCTCCTCGGCCTCTACGGACGCGGCCCCGACGAGCTCCGCCCCCAGGTGCACCGGCTGGTCGACCTGTTGCGTGCCGCCGTGGGGTCACCGGCCAGGACAGCGCCCGCAACGCCGAAAGGGGCCCGCTCGTGACGCGCTCTCCCGTCATCACCGACAAGACCGGCACGTTCTGCGTCATCGGTGCGGGCAGCAGCGGCCTCGCCGCGGTGAAGAACCTCCGCGAGTACGGCTTCGACGTCGAGTGCTTCGAACGCGAGGCCGGCGTCGGGGGCAACTGGAACGCCCGGGCCGGGCACAGCCGCGTCTACGCCAGCACCCATACGATCTCGAGCAAGCCGTTCACGCAGTACCCCGACTTCCCCATGCCCGACGACTGGCCGGACTACCCCCACCACAGCCACCTCCTGGAGTACTTCCGGTCCTACTGCCGGCACTTCGGGCTGGCCCGCCACATCCGCTTCTCGACCCAGGTCGAGCGGGTCGAGCCCTTCGAGGACGGGAAGGCGTGGGATGTCACCGTGCGGCGCTCCGGCGGCGAGCCGGAGACCGGCCGGTACGCCGGCGTGGTGATCGCGAACGGGCACAACTGGCACCCGAAGTGGCCCGACTACCCGAACGGCTTCGCCGGGACGATGTTGCACTCCGCGGACTACAAGGACCCGGAGGTGCTGCGGGGCAAGCGGGTCCTCGTCGTGGGGGCGGGCAACACCGGCTGCGACATCGCGGTCGAGGCCGCCCAGAACGCCGCGACGACCTTCCACTCCACGCGGCGCGGCTACTGGTACGCGCCGAAGTACGTCTACGGCCGGCCGGCCGACCAGGTGGCCGACGTGCTGCTCGGCCTGCGGGCCCCGCTGCGGCTGCGCCGCATGGTGTTCAAGGCGACGCTGCGTGCCACGGTCGGCGACCTCACCCGCCACGGGCTGCCCGCGCCCGACCACGAGCCTTTCGAGACCCACCCCATCGTCAACAGCCAGCTGATCTACTACGTCGGCCACGGCGCCATCAGACCCAAGCCGGACGTCGCGTGTTTCGAGGGCGGCGAGGCCGTCTTCACCGACGGGACACGCGAGCAGGTCGACGTCGTGCTGTTCGCGACGGGCTACCTGGCACGCTTCGACTTCCTCGACGACCTCACCCCGCTCAACTGGTCGGACGACCACCCTCGGCTCTACCAGAACGTCTTCACCCCGCGACACGACAACCTCTTCGTCGCGGGGCTCATCCAGCCCGACAGCGGCCAGTTCACGCTCGTACACTGGCAGACCGTGGCGGTGGCGGAGTTCCTCGCCGCCCGCCGCGACCGCCCAGGCGTGGCCGAGCGCTTCCGCACCGAAGCGGCCACGGACATCGACCACAGGTACTCCGCGGGGACGGAGTACAAGGCCTCCACCCGGCACTACTACGAAATCGCTCACCAGGACTACCTGCGGGGGCTCGAGAAGACCATCAACGCGCTGAGGACGGCCACATGACGCAGAAGGTCCGCGCCGTTCGGCCGTTCGACTGGGCGTTTCCCTCCCCGCCGGTACGCCGGGAGATGCTCTGCAGGCTGCCCGACACCGGCACCGGCCCGGGCTCTGACTCCGGCAACGGTCGGCCGCCGCTGCTGTTCGTGCACGGCGCCGGGCACGGCGCGTGGTGCTTCGACGAGCACGGGCTCCCCCACGCCGCCGCGCGCGGCTTCCCGTCCTACGCCGTGAGCCTGCGTGGCCACGGCGGCAGCGATGGGCGCGAACGGCTGCGGCGTACATTACTGCGCGACTACGTGCACGACGTGCTGCAGGCCACCGTCTCACTGCCCGCGCAGCCGGTGATCATCGGCCACTCCATGGGCGGCGTGGTCGTGCAGCGGGTGCTCGCGCGATACCCGGCCCGCGCGGGAGTCCTCGTGGCGTCTGAACCGGTGCGGCACGGAGCGGGCGTCGCCCTCGCGATCGGGCGTGCCCATCCTGCCGACCTGATCCGTACGACGCTGGGGGCGAGCCTTCCCATGCGGGCCGATTACCTGTTCCGCGAGCTCGACCCGGTGACCGCCCGTGCCCACACTTCCAACACAGGACCTGAGTCACCGCTGGTCCAGTACCAGATCACGCTGCCGCGCCGGGCCGAGCGCCCGCGAGGCGGTGCGCCGGTGCTGGTCGCAGGCACCCCCGACGATCGGCTGATCCCGCTGCGTGACCTGCGACGTACGGCGCGTTTCTACAGGACGGAACCGGTGTTGTTCCCCGGGATGGGCCACGACCTCATGCTCGACGCCCGCTGGCGCGAACCGATCGACGCGATCCTCGACTGGGTCGAACGAGTCACGGGTCCACGATGAACCCCACACCGGAGGGCGCGGTCGCCGTCGTGACCGGCGCGGGCCGCGGGATCGGCCGCGAGATCGCGTGGCTGCTCGCCGAGCGCGGCCATCGTGTCGTCGTGACCGACCTCGACGAGGAGGCAGCCCGCGACACCGCGAAGACCATCGGCAGGAAGGCGGTCGCGCGCGCCCTCGATGTCCGTGACCCGGTGCAACATCACGCCGTGGCCAGCTGCGCCGTATCGCTCGGGCCGCTCGCCGTCTGGGTCAACAACGCGGGGATGCTGGTCACGGGCAAGGCCTGGGAACACGGCGACGACGAGGTACGCGCCCTCGTCGAGGCGAACGTGCTCGGCGTGATGTACGGGTCGCGCTCGGCGGTGCGGGCGATGCGCGACCAGCGCTACCCGGGAGACGTCATCAACATCGCCTCGCTCTCGGCGCTGGGCCCGGTGCCCGGCCTCGCCGTCTACGCGGCGACGAAGGCCGCCGTGCTGAGTTTCAGCACGTCTCTGCAGGGCGATCTGCGGCTCGCCGGTGCGCCGATCCGGGTGCACGCAGTCTGCCCGGACGGCACGGACACCCCGATGCTCGCCGCGCACACCGGAGACGAGGACTCCGCGCTGATCTTCACCGCACCGCGCGTGCTGGACGCCCGGGAGGTGGCGGCGGCCGCGGTGCGGGTGCTCGGCCGGGACCGGCTGGTGCGCAGCGT
>JBOHCZ010000037.1:0-7758 GCA_050699195.1 Streptomycetales bacterium | reverse complement strand
CGGCCGAGCTGCGACCGACGGCCTGGCCCGCCTCGTCCCGGAGCGCACCCTCGACCCCGCTCACCGTCATCACCGCGGAGACGGCGATGCCGGCGCCCGCGAAGAGCAGGAGGAGGCCGGTGAGCAGGCGGCCGACCCGGCGGGTCGCGGCGATCGCCAGTGCCCCGGCCACCCCCACGATGCCGAGACCGGTGGCGGCCGGACCGAGGGTGTTCCCGCTCGGCTGGAGGGTCGCACGCAGCGGGCCCTCCGTGACCAGCGCGTGCGCCCAGGGCCGGCTCGCGGCGCCGAGCGTGAGCGCACCCCCCGCGAGCGCCAGGCCGACGGCCACGAGGAGCTGGCGCCGATCGGGGGTCATCGGGCTGAACTCATCGGGCTGAACTCATCGGGCTCGGCGCAGGGTTTCGGCGGTCGCGATGGCGCCGAGCACGGCGGCGGCCTTGTTCCGGCTCTCCGCGTCCTCGGTGGCGGGGTCGGAGTCGGCCACGATGCCCGCCCCGGCCTGCACGTACGCCGTGCCGTCCCGGATCAGCGCCGTACGGATCGCGATGGCGGTGTCGAGGTCTCCGGCGAAGTCGAGGTAACCGACGCAGCCGGCGTAGAGCCCGCGGCGCGTCGGCTCCAGCTCTTCGATGAGCTCCATCGCGCGGGGCTTCGGCGCGCCCGACAGCGTCCCCGCGGGGAAGCAGGCGGTCAGCGCGTCGTAGGCGCTGCGTCCCACGGCGAGGCGGCCGACGACACTCGAAACGATGTGCATCACGTGGCTGTAGCGCTCGACCGACATGAAGTCGACCACCTCCACGCTGCCCGGCGCGCACACCCGGCCGAGGTCGTTGCGGCCGAGGTCGACGAGCATGATGTGCTCGGCCCGTTCCTTCGGGTCGGCGAGCAGCTCCGCCGCGAGCGCGGCGTCGGACTCGGGGCTCGCGCCGCGGGGCCGCGTCCCCGCGATGGGGTGCAACATCACCCGCCGGTCGTCGACCTTGACGAGCGCCTCCGGGCTCGAGCCGACCACGTCGAAACCCGCGTCCGGGCCGCCGTCGCGCCCCGGAAGGCGCAGCAGGTACATGTACGGGCTGGGGTTGGCCACGCGCAGCACCCGGTAGACGTCGAGCGCGCTCGCGCGGGTCGGCATCTCGAACCGCTGGCTCAGCACCACCTGGAACGCCTCCCCCGCCTTGATCTCCTCCCTGACGCGTTCGACCGCGGCCATGTAGTCCTCGCGGCTGGTCCGCGAGGTGTGGTCGGGCTTGGCCGTCGGGTCGAGGTAGGCCGCCGAAGGAGCGGCGGGCCGTGCCAGGTCGGACGTCATGGCGTCGAGGCGGGCGACGGCCTTGTGGTAGGCCTCGTCGACGCCCGCCGGCCGGTCGTCGTGGTTGACGGCGTTGGCGATCAGGATCACCGACCCGTCACTGTGATCGAGGACGGCCAGGTCAGTGGCGATCATCATGGCGATCTCGGGCAGCCGGAGGTCGTCGCGCGCGAGTGCGGGCAGCCGCTCGAGACGCCGCACCGCGTCGTAGCCGATGTAGCCGACGAGGCCGCTGGTGAGCGGAGGCAGGTCGGGCAGGCGTGGGGTGTGCAGCGCGTCGACGGTCGCCCGCACGGCGTCCAGGAGATCGCCGTCCTTCGGCAGCCCCACCGGCGGGCTGCCGATCCAGTGCACCTGACGCTCGTGCTCGGTGAGCGTGGCCAGCGAGCGCACGCCCACGAACGAGTAGCGCGACCACACCCCGCCGTGCTCGGCGGACTCGAGCAGGAACGTGCCGGGGCGCTCTCCGGCGAGCTTGCGGTACAGCCCGACCGGGGTGTCACCGTCGGCGAGGAAGCGCCGCGTGACGGGGATGACGCGGCGATCGCGTGCGAGCTCGCGGAACGTGGCCAGGTCGGGGATGACGGCGCCGGTGGTCATGGCGGTCATCCTTCCCGCAGCGCGACCACGGCGTCGAGCGTGCCGGCGTCGAAGCAGGTGCGCTCACCGGTGTGGCACGCGACGCCGACCTGGTCGACCCTGACCAGCACCGCATCGCCGTCGCAGTCGAGCGCGACGGACCGCACCCACTGGCGGTGCCCGGAGGTCTCGCCCTTCACCCAGTACTCCTGCCGGCTGCGGCTCCAGTACGTGGCGCGGCCCGTCGTCAGCGTGCGGTGCAGCGCCTCGTCGTCCATCCAGCCCACCATGAGCACCTCGCCGGTGTCGTGCTGCTGGGCGACGGCCGGGAAGAGCCCGTGCTTATCGCGCCTGAGCCGTGCGGCGACGGTGGGAGAGATGCTGGAAGGGCGTGCGGGGCGGGACATGGCCCCATTCTGCCTCCGCCCTTCCGCCGTCACCGGTCAGCCCGTCGGGTGGGTGGTCCCGCGGGCTCGGTCGCCTGCGTACGGGCCCACGAGGCGTGCAGCTGCGCGTAGACCCCACCCCCCTCCACCAGCGCGGCGTGCGGCCCACGTTCGACGACCTTCCCGCCGTCGAAGACCAGGACCTCGTCGGCCGCCTCGGCGGTGGAGAGCCGGTGTGCGATGAAGATCGCGGTACGCCCCCGCGTCAGGCTCTCGAGCGCCCGCTGCAGGCGTACCTCCGTCGCCGGGTCGACGGCCGAGGTCGCCTCGTCGAGGACGAGCAGGTCGGGATCGGCGAGGTAGGCCCGCGCCAGCGCCACGAGCTGGCGCTCGCCGGCCGACAGCGACTCGCCCCGCTGCCCGGCCGGCGTGTCGAGCCCGCGGGCCAGCCCCTGCACCCAGGCTGTGAGGCCCAGCTCGCCGAGCGCCCCGCGGATGTCGTCGTCGGTGGCACCCGGGCGGCCGTAGCGCACGTTCTCGCGGATCGAGCTGTCGAACAGGAACCCGTCCTGGGGCACCATGACAACGCGTTCGCGCAGGGCGGCGAACCGCACATCGGGCAGGGCGACCCCATCGAGGAGCACGCGGCCCTCGGAGGGGTCCATCAGCCGGCTCAGCAGCTTCGCGAACGTCGTCTTGCCCGACCCGGTCTCGCCGACCACCGCGACACGGGACCGCGGTGTGATGGTGAGGTTGACGCCGTGCAGCACGCGCGGACCGCCCGGGTAGGCGTACGAGACGTCCTCGAAGCGCACCTCGACCGGGCCGCGCGGCAGCTCGGCCCCGCCCTCCCCCGGGTCGGCCACGTCGGGCCGGGTGTCGAGCACGCCCAGCACCCGCCGCCAGCCGGCGACGGCGTTCTGCGCCTCGTTGAGGATCTCGGTGCCCGCCTGCACAGGCATCACGAAGAGCTGGACGAGGAACAGGAACGCGATCAGGCGGCCCAGCGTGATATCGCCCCCCACGCCGAGCAGTACGCCGGTCACGACGACGGCGGCGCTCGCGATCCCCGTGACGATCTCGCCCGTGGAGAACGTGAACGCCACGATGGTCTGCGCGCGGATCTGGGCCCTCCGGTGGCCCGCGATCGCGTCGCCGACCCGCCGTGCGGTGCGGTCCTCGATGCCGTACGCGCGCACCACGCTGGCGCCGACGACGGCCTCGGCCACGCCGCCGAGCATCTCCGCGAGACGCTCCCGCACCCCCGTATAGGCACTGTTCAGGTGCTTCTGGAAGGTCCGCAGCAGCACGAACAGCGGGAGGAAGCACGCCCACACGAGCAGGGCGAGCTGCCAGGAGTAGACCGCCATCAGCACCGTCGAGACCACGAGCTGGCCGACGCTCACGACGACGAGGACACCGGCGTGCTGTACGAAGTTGCTGATGATGTCGACGTCACTGGTGACCCGCGACACCAGAGCGCCGCGTCGCTCGCTGGCCTGGTGAAGCACCGAGAGGTCGTGCACGTGGCGGAAGGCCGCGACGCGCAGCGAGGCCAGGCCCGCCTCGGCCGCGCGGTAGAGCCGGACGTTCATCACGTAGGCCGCTGCGGCGGTGACCGCGACGGCCCCGGCGGCGAGCAGGACGGCCCACCGCACCAGGGCCAGGTCGGGCCCACCGGGGGCGCTCAGGCCCCGGTCGATGGTCTGCTGCACGGCGATGGGGATGGTCACGCGACCCGTGGTGGCGAGGGCCGCGAGCCCGAGGGTGACGCCGACGCCCCGAGTGAACTCCGGGGAGAGCGCGAGGCCGCGCCGGATGGTGCGCAACGCGCCGTGCCGGGCGCCCGTGTCGATCGCGAGCGGGCTGGACACACTCATGCGGGGACCTCCCCGGCGGCGGCCCGTCGTTCGGCCTCCGCGCGCTCGTAGGCGGTGACCAGGGCCCGGTAGCCCGATGAACGCACGAGCAGCTCGTCGTGGGTGCCGTGATCATGCACCCGGCCCCGCTCGACGTAGATGACCTCGTCGGCCAGCGCGATCGTGGCCCTGCGATAGGCCACCACGATGACCGTCGACGGCAGGTCGGCGTCTCGCAGGGCGTGCAGGATGCGCGCCTCGACCTGGGGGTCGACGCTCGAGGTCGCGTCGTCGAGGACGAGCAGGCGGGGCCTGCGGACCAGCGCGCGGGCGAGCGCGAGGCGTTGCCGCTGGCCGCCGGACAGCGACATGCCGCGCTCGCCGATCCGGGTGTCGAGCCCGTCGGGGAGCGCGGCGACGAACCCGTCGGCCTGGGCGAGCCGCAGCGCCCGCCACACCTCCTCATCAACCATGCCGGCGCCCGGGCCGGCGCCCGGGCCGTCGCCGGCGAGGAGCCCGAGTGCGACGTTGTCGCGCACGGTGTCGTCGAAGAGAAACGTCTCCTGGGGCACCACGGCGGCACTGGCGGCGACCCGCCCGCGGCGCACCTCGCGCAGGTCGACGCCGTCGAGGGCCACCTCGCCCGCGGCCGGGTCGACGAGCCGGACAAGCAGGGTGGTCAGGGTGGACTTCCCGGAGCCCGTCGGCCCGACGACGGCGACCGTGCGCCCCGGCTGCACCGCGAAGGACACGTCCCGCAGCACGTCGGCGCCCCCGTCGTAGGCGAAGTGCACGGCGCGCACGTCGACCCGGCTCGGCCCCTCGCCGAGCGGCAGGTCGAGGTCGCCGTAGGGCAATGCTCCGGTCGACTCGAGGACGTGGCTGACCCGCTCCCAGCCAACGACGCTGCGCGGCAGCTCACCGAGCACCCAGCCGAGCGCCCGGATCGGGAAGGCGAGCAGCGTGAACAGGTACGCGACCTCCACCAGCGTGCCCGCCTCGATGGCCCCGCTCTGCACCCGGCCGCTGCCCGCCAGCAGCACGAGCAGGATGCCGAGATTGGGCAAGGCCTCGAGCAGCGGGTCGAACATCCCGCGGATGCGGCCCACGGAGACGTTCGCGTCGCGCAGCTGTCCTGCCGAGGCCCCGAACCGCGCGGTCTCGGCGCCCTCCCGGCCCAGCGTCTTCACGACGAGCGCGCCGTCGAAGCTCTCGTGGGCGACCTCGCTGACCTCGGCGCGCAGCTGCTGGGCACGCGTGGCGGCGGGCGAGAGCCGCCGCTGGTAGATCACGTTCATGGCGAAGATCGCAGGGAACACGCCAAAGCCCACGAGGGCCAGCACGGGGTCGGCGACGACCATCGCCCCGCCCGCGACCACGAGCATCACGATCACCCCGACGGCCATGGGGAGCGGAGCGATCGGGTACCACGTCGACTCGACGTCGGCGTTCGCGTTGGACAGCAGCTGGCCGGTGGGGTGGCGCTGGTGCCAGGCCAGCGGGAGATGCAGGTACTGGCGGACGACCCGGCTCCGGTAGGTGGCCTGCAGGCGGAACTGCATCACGCCGGCGCACAGCCGCCGCCCGACCACCCCGGCCGCCTTGAGCACCGCGACCCCGACGATCGCGAGCCCGGCGACGGCGAGCGCCCCGGCTGTGGTGTGCCCGGTCTGGAAGGCGGGCACCGCGAGGGCGTCGGTCACCCAGCCAAGCAGCCAGGCGGTGGCGACCGTCGTGCCCCCGTAGACCGCGCTGCCTGTGACCGCGAGCGCGAAGATCCGAGGCTCCTCCCGGACCGCTGTGGCGAGCACCTTCAGCCCCCTGCGGAGCACATCGTCACGTCGCACCCGGCTCCTCCCCTCCGCGACGACCAACCCTGTCAGACAAGTCCGACAGCCGTCATACGCATTCCCGTGCTCGACTCCTTACCCCGGATGCGCGGAAGGCAGCGGCTGCAGCGTTACGATGCGCCTCGTGACCGCCTACTCACGCATCGAACGCGCGGCGCTTTGTCGCCTGCTCACCGACCTCGGCCCGGACGCGCCCACGCTGTGTGAGGGCTGGTCGACGCACGACCTGGCCGCGCATCTCGTGGCCAGGGAACGCCGTCCCGACTCCGGTCCCGGCCTGCTCGTGCCGGCCCTCGCGGGCTACACCGAGCGGGTCCGCGGGCAGCTGCGGCGCAGGCCCTACGGCACGCTCGTCGAGCTGGTGGCGTCCGGGCCGCCCCCGTGGTCGCCGTTCGCCGTCCCCGGCGTCGAAGCGGGCGCGAACACCGTCGAGTTCTTCGTGCACCACGAGGACGTACGCCGGGCGCAGCCGAACGGCGGGCTCGCGGCGCCGCGGGAGCTCGACCCCGAGTTCGAGGAGCTGCTCTGGAGGCGGCTGCGCGGGAGCGCTCGCCTGTTGTTCCGCCGCGCGCGTGTCGGTGTGACGCTGCGGAGCCCCGACGGGGCGTCCTGCCGCGCCAGGGCGGGGTCGCCCGGCGTGTCCCTTGCCGGTCCCGCCCAGGAGCTGCTGCTCTACGCCCTCGGCCGGCGGGGCGCCGCCCACGTGGACGTCGTCGGCGAGGAGTCGGCCGTGCGCGCGCTCGCCGACACGCCCTTAGGGATCTGAGCAAACCCTGACCCCGGGCGCTGAGCACTCACCGGACCTGGTGCCCGGCGTCACGGAGCGCGGCCTTCACCTCGCCGATGCGCAGCAGACCGAAGTGGAACACGCTCGCGGCGAGCACCGCGTCGGCACCCGCGCGCACGGCCGGGGAGAAGTGCTCGAGAGCGCCGGCCCCTCCGCTCGCGATGATCGGGATGCCGACCGCGCCGCGCACCGCGCGGATCATCTCGAGGTCGTAGCCGGTCTTCGTGCCGTCCGCGTCCATCGAGTTGACCAGCACCTCCCCCGCTCCGAGCCCGACGCCCCTGGCCGCCCACTCCACAGCGTCGAGTCCGGTGCCGCGACGCCCGCCGTGGGTCGTGACCTCGAAGCCTGAGGGGGTCGGTGGGGTGCCCGGTGGGCAGCGCCGCGCGTCGAGCGAGAGCACGAGCACCTGGCTGCCGAACCGCGCGGCGATCTCGGCGATCAGCCCCGGCCGGGCGATGGCGGCGGTGTTCACGCCGACCTTGTCGGCCCCCGCGCGCAGCAGGCGGTCGACGTCGTCGGCGCTGCGCACGCCGCCCCCGACCGTCAGTGGGATGAACACCTGCCCGGCGGTCCGCCGGACGACCTCGTAGGTGGTCTCCCGGTGGCCGCTCGACGCGGTCACGTCGAGGAAGCACAGCTCGTCGGCGCCCTCGGCGTCGTACACGCGCGCCATCTCGACCGGATCGCCCGCGTCGCGCAGGTTCTCGAAGCGCACGCCCTTGACGACCCGCCCGGCGTCGACGTCCAGGCAGGGGATCACCCGAACCGCCAGCGTCACCCCCGCTCCCCCCGGTAGGCGTCGACCTCGATCTCGACGAGCATCCCCGAGTCGACGAGCCCGGAGACGATGAGCATGGTCGCGGCCGGCCGTACGTCGCCGAAGAGGTCGGCGTGGGCGCGGCCCACCTCCCCGGCGTCGCGGGCGTGCACGATGTACATCCGGGTACGCACCGCGTCCTGCAGCGAGAGGCCCGCTTCGCCG
>JBOHCZ010000036.1:0-3916 GCA_050699195.1 Streptomycetales bacterium | reverse complement strand
CCAGCGGGCCGCTCTCGAGTGCAGCTCGGCCACCGCACCGGGCTGCTCGGCGCGCAGCTGCGCGCGCAGCACGTCCGCGAGCAGTGGGTGGACGTGGTAGCTGCCGGGCGCCGTGTCAGCGCAGCGTACGAAGGCGTTCTCCCGCTCCAGCCGGGCCAGCATCGTTGCCGCGGCGGAACAGCCGCTGAGTTCCTCGGCCAGTTCCGGGGTCAGCCGGTCGGCGACACTCGTCGTCAGCAGGAGATGGCGGATGTCGAACGGCTGGTCACGCAGCACCTCGGCCCGCAGGTACTCCGCCACACCGCGATCGTCTCCCGTAAAGCCGGTGAGACGGTCCCCGACTTCCCGCTGGTCCAGGGCCCGCTGGTCCAGGGGCAGTGCGAAGAGCCGCAGCCCGGCGGCCCAGCCCCAGGTGCGCTCGCAGAGTCGGACGAGCTCGGCGGGGTGCAGGCGCACTCCGCAGGAGAGCAGCAGCTCGCCGGCCTCGCGGGAGGTGAAGGCGAGATCTTCGGCGTCGAGCTGTGTGAGCTGCCCTTCGACCCGGTACCTGTGGACCGGCAGCTGCGGCTCCCCTCGCGCGGCGAGGACCAGACGCAGCCGGGAGTCGCTGTGCCGCGCCAGGAAGTCGAGGTCGGCGAGCAGCCGGGTGTTGGTGAGCAGGTGCAGCTCGTCCAGGATGAGTACGACCGGCGCCGCGAGCCGGCTGACTCGGCCGGCCAGCCCGGTGACGAACGACCGTCCGCCCCGGTCCGGTGGTTCCGCCGGGCCGGGGACCGCCGCCCGCTGCGGCCGGGCGCGTGCCAGCGCCGCAACGACGTAGGTCCAGAACACGTCCGGTGCGTTGTCGGATCCGTCGAGGGAGAGCCAGGCGACGCTCCTGCCGCCCGCACGCTCCCCCTCGGCCCAGGAGCTGAGCAGCACGGTCTTCCCCCCGCCCGGCGGCGCGGTGACGACCGTCAGCCGACGCTGCGCACCGGCCGAGAGCCGCGCGAGCAGCCGGTGACGGAGGACCACCCCCTCGGGGACCGTGGGGATGGCGAGCTTGGTTTCGAGCACAGGCTCCCCGTGGCTGGCCTGCTCGGGGAGGCGATCGACCGCGGTTCCAGCGGGCAACCGGAGGTGTGCCGGCGAGGACGCGTTCGATCGCCTCATACGGAGAGAGTCGGGCGGGGGTGCCGGGCCCGCAATCTGACAAAGGTCCTCCCTGGCAGAGGCACAAGGCCCGGGAGCGATGGCGGCCCAGCGACGGTGACCGCGCGCCACCAGCAGTGCTGCGTTTTCACCCGTTCCGGGTGAGGCGGGGCCGGCCGCGACTTCGCAGCGTGGATATGGGTCGCGAGACCTGCCCTCGCCGTCGCGCGTAACGGTCGGCGGGCGGCCAAGCCGGGCCACCCCCGGCAGTTCCTCCAACGTTGAACGGGAGGAGACATGGCGCAGATGCCGCAAGCGGCGGGCCCTCCGGGCGACCAGGCACGGTCGCTTCGCGCAGAGGAAGTGACGACCGGCTGGGTGGGATGGGTGCTCTTCGCCGGTGTCGTGATGATCCTCATCGGGTTCTTCCACGCGATCGCCGGGATCGCCGCCCTCCTCCAGGAGGAGTACTTCCTGGTCACACAGAACGGGATGCTCGTCGATGTCAACTTCACGGCCTGGGGGTGGGCGCACGTGGCCCTGGGGGTCGTGGTCTTCCTCGTGGGGGTGGGCATCCTCGCGGGTCAGACCTGGGCACGGATGCTTGGGATCCTCTTCGCCGTGGTGAGCGCGATCGTCAGCCTCGGCTTCCTGGCGGCCTACCCGCTGTGGTCGATCCTGATCATCGCGCTCGACGTCGTGGTGATCTACTCGCTGGCCGTGCACGGACGTGAGGTCAAGACCCTTCGTTCCTAGCCCGGTCGGCGCACGCCGACGTGCAGCCCGTGCCGGAAGCCCCGTGGTCTCGCGGTTCCGCGACCGCGGGGCTTCCGGCGCCCCACGGAGCTTCCCCGGGCGCCCCGGCTACGTACGTGGCCCACCGTTGTGCGCACGAGGCGTGTCGCCGCGGCCCCGGCCAGGACCGCTCAGTCCTGGAGTACGGACAGGACGTTGCCGGCGGGGTCTTTGAACCACGCGATCAACGGGCCCCCGCCACGGTGGATGCCCTTCTCGTCCGCATCGAAGCCCGCATACCGCTCGAAGCGCACTCCCCGTTCGGTCAGCTCGTCAACGGCCTTGTCGATGTCGTCCACCGGGAAGTTGAGAATAGTGAAGGACGCCGGGGTGTGGTCTGACTTGGAATAGATCAATATGTCCCAGTCGCCGGCGATGTGCAGCCCGAGCAGGCCGTACTCCTCGTTCACCTCCGACACCCTCAGGCCGAGCGTCTCACTGTAGAACTTCTTGGCGGCTGGGATGTCGTTCACTGCGAAGCCGCTGCAGGCCTTGGTGTTCGTGAACATGATGACTTCCCTTCAAGCGTCGTTACCGTCTGGATGAGCCGTTCCTCGTCGAGCGAGCCGATCTGGCCCACGGCACCCAGGTCCTTCAGGAACGCGGCGGTGGCATGGGCGCGCCGTCCACGTGCAGGTTGCGGGCCACCTGGAGGGGTTCAAGCCCGCAGGTGGGTGGGCTGATGGGTGATCGACTCGATGTCCTCGGCGGCGGCGTGCAGCAACTTGTGCGCCAGGTCGGACAGCGCACGCGCTACCGCGAGCTCGTCCCCGATCTCCGGGATGTCGGCGTCCCGGGGGTTGCGCCGCGCCGAGCCGGTTCCCTGCAGCCGGGTTTCGCGCTGGGTCTCCAGCCGGGCCTTCGCGTAGGTCTGGCGGCCGTCCTCGTCGATGAAGATCTCAACGCGCCACTGCTTCATCGTCGGCATGGTGGATCCTCTCCTGGGCTCACTCCGCCCCCCGCACGGCGCGCCGGCCGCTCCCCTCCCGGATCCCCCGCTGACGCCTCAGGATGGCCCTCAACCTCCGGTGCGAGGTCTTCGGCTCTGGGGGTTGTGGTGCCGTCGTGACCCGCTGCATGGCTTCGATCGCCCGATGCCACCGCTGTTCCTCATCGGGTCGGGTCAAGCCGTACACGGCGAACGCGATCATGAGGAAGACGGCCAGGATGAGTACAGCGAGCATTCGGTCCCCCCCGAACGGGACACCCCCTACCGGCTTTCCGGCTTCGGGACGCCTCTTCCACACTCCGACGACGGTGGCGGCGGGCAGTAGGGACGTTCGTCACGAACCGCCCGGGCCTTCGTCCCCAGGGGCGGGGGCCGGGGTGAACGCCGGTCACGGACCCTCGTCCAGACATCGGGGGACCAACGGCCCTCCCCGCCCCACGGTCGCCCCCTCACGTTGAGGGTGTGACAGGGCTGTGGAAAACGACCGGGACCGCGATGACGGCGATGCGCGGCCACGCGCCGATCGTCGTCGGGATCGACGGCACGCAGGCACAGACGGTGCCGCTGGCGTGGGCGCTCGATGAGGCGGCCAGCCGGAAGCTGCCGGTACGCGTGGTCCACGCGCTCGTCGAGGGTCTGGACGCCGCCGTGAACGGTGTGGCCTGTGGCGACCCCGGGGGGGCCGCCGTTCGTCACGCTCTCGGGTTCGCACGCGAGCACGCCCCCGACGTCGCGCTGTCCGCCGCCTTGCGGTCCGGCCCTCCGATCAGGACCCTGCTCGCGGAAGGCGCGGAGGCCACCCTCCTCGTCGTCGGCTCGCATTTTCCCGGCGCGCCCGCCGGCCTGCTCTCCGGGTCCACAGGGCTGGAGCTCGGGGCGCGGGCGCCGTGCCCGGTCGTGGTGGTGCGGGGGGCGCCCCGGACCACGCCCCTCCGGCGGGTGGTCGTCGGGGTGGACGGCTCCGAGGAAGCGGCCCGCGCGGTCGAGTTCGCCTTCGGGGAAGCCTCGCTGCACGGGTGCGGGCTCAGCGCGGTGCACGCC
>JBOHCZ010000035.1:0-7819 GCA_050699195.1 Streptomycetales bacterium | reverse complement strand
CTCTCGATGTGTCAGGCTGAATCAATCGGGCGGCTGTCAGTGGGGGAGCCTACGATGACCACGGTCTGCCGGGCCTGGGCGGAAAGGGCACCGAAGTGGCCGACCGACTGATCGTGCGCGGCGCGCGGGAGCACAACCTCAAAGACGTCTCACTCGATCTCCCGCGCGAGAGCCTCATCGTCTTCACCGGGTTGTCCGGGTCGGGGAAGTCCAGCCTCGCGTTCGACACGATCTTCGCCGAGGGCCAGCGGCGCTACGTCGAGTCGCTGTCCGCTTACGCCCGCCAGTTCCTCGGCCAGATGGACAAGCCCGACGTCGACTTCATCGAGGGCCTCTCCCCGGCCGTGTCGATCGACCAGAAGTCCACCTCGCGTAACCCGCGGTCGACGGTGGGCACCATCACCGAGGTCTATGACTACCTGCGGCTGCTCTACGCCCGCATCGGCCGCCCGCACTGCCCGGTGTGCGGGCGCCCGATCGCCCGCCAGACCCCGCAGCAGATCGTCGACCGCGTTCTCGACGTCGATGAGGGCACCAGGTTCCAGGTGCTCGCCCCGGTCGTCCGCGGGCGCAAGGGGGAGTACGTCGAGCTGTTCCGCGAGCTCCAGACCAAGGGCTACAGCCGGGTCCGGGTCGACGGTGTCGTGCACGCGCTGACCGACCCCCCGTCGTTGAACAAGCACGAGAAGCACACCATCGAGGTCGTCGTCGACCGCCTCACGGTCAAGGGGTCCGCGAAGCGCCGCCTCACCGACTCCGTCGAGACCGCCCTCGGACTCTCCGCCGGGGTGGTCGTGCTCGACTTCGTCGACGTGCCCGAGGGACAAGCCGAGCGCGAGAGGGTGTTCTCCGAGCATCTCGCGTGCCTCTACGACGACCTGTCCTTCGAGGAGCTCGAGCCGCGGTCGTTCTCCTTCAACTCGCCCTACGGCGCCTGCCCCGACTGCACGGGCATCGGCACCCGGATGGAGGTCGACCCCGAGCTGGTGGTCCCCGACCCTGGCCGCAGCCTCGCCGAGGGCGCGGTCGCGCCGTGGTCGGGCGGGCACATCTCCGAGTACTTCCACCGCCTGCTGCAGGCTCTCGCCGAGTCGATCGGCTTCCGGATGGACACCCCGTGGGAGCGGCTGCCCGCGAAGGCCCGCAAGGCGGTCCTCAACGGCCACCCCACGCAGGTGCACGTGCAGTACCGCAACCGCTACGGCCGGCTCCGCTCGTACTACACCAACTTCGAGGGGGTCATCCCCTACATCGAGCGTCGCCACAGGGATGCCGAGAGCGACACCAGCCGCGAGCGCTTCGAGGGCTACATGCGAGAGATCCCCTGCCCGACGTGCGGGGGCGCGCGGCTCAAGCCCGTCTCACTCGCGGTCACCCTGGGCGGGCGCTCGATCGCCGAGGTGACGTCGTGGCCGATCGGGGACTGCGCGGAGTTCCTCCGCGACATCGAGCTCACCCCCCGTGAGCGGCAGATCGCCGAGCGGGTGCTCAAAGAGATCAACGCGCGGCTCGGCTTCCTCGTCGACGTCGGACTGCACTACCTGTCCCTCGACCGCGCGGCCGGCACCCTCGCCGGTGGTGAGGCGCAGCGCATCCGGCTCGCCACCCAGATCGGATCCGGTCTCGTGGGCGTTCTCTACGTGCTCGACGAGCCCTCGATCGGCCTCCACCAGCGTGACAACCACCGGCTGCTCGAGACGCTGACCCGGCTGCGCGACCTCGGGAACACCCTCATCGTCGTCGAGCACGACGAGGACACCATCCGTACCGCCGACTGGGTCGTCGACATCGGGCCTGGCGCGGGTGAGCACGGCGGCCAGATCGTCGTGTCAGGACCGTTCGAGGAGCTGCTGTCCTCGCCCGACTCGCTGACCGGCGACTACATCGCGGGCCGCAGGCGGATCCCGACCCCCCCGAGCCGGCGGCAGTGCCAGCCCGGCAGGTCGCTCGTCGTCCACGGTGCCCGCGAGCACAACCTGCGCGACCTCACGGTCGACTTCCCGCTCGGGGTGTTCATCGCGGTCACCGGCGTGTCAGGGTCGGGCAAGTCGACGCTGGTGAACGACATCCTCTACACCCACCTGGCGCGGGAGTTGCACGGCGCCCGCGCGGTGCCCGGCCGCCACACCCGCGTGACCGGGGTCGACGACATCGACAAGGTGGTGCACGTCGACCAGAGCCCCATCGGGCGCACCCCCCGGTCCAGCCCCGCCACGTACACCGGCGTCTTCGACCACGTCCGCAAGCTCTTCGCCGCCACCACCGAGGCGAAGATCCGCGGGTATCTGCCCGGTCGGTTCTCGTTCAACGTCAAGGGCGGCCGCTGCGATGCCTGCTCAGGCGAGGGCACGATCAAGATCGAGATGCAGTTCCTGCCCGACGTGTACGTCCCCTGCGAGGTCTGTCACGGCGCCCGCTACAACCGCGAGACGCTCGAGGTCCACTACAAGGGCAAGACGATCGGCGAGATCCTCGACATGCCGATCGAAGAGGCCCACGGTTTCTTCGAGGCCGTGCCCGCCATCGCCCGGCACCTGCGCACCCTCAACGATGTCGGGCTCGGCTACGTGCGGCTCGGCCAGCCCGCGCCCACTCTCTCCGGCGGTGAGGCCCAGCGCGTCAAGCTCGCTTCCGAGCTGCAGAAGCGCTCGACCGGGCGCACGGTCTACGTGCTCGACGAGCCGACTACGGGACTGCACTTCGAAGACATCCGCAAGCTTCTCGGCGTGCTCACCCGCCTCGTCGACGCGGGCAACACGGTGATCGTCATCGAGCACAACCTCGAGGTGGTCAAGACCGCCGACTGGGTCATCGACCTCGGCCCCGAGGGCGGCAGCGGGGGCGGCAGGGTGGTGGCGCAGGGTCCGCCGGAAGCGGTGGCCCGCGCGCCGGGCAGCCATACGGGGGAGTTCCTCCGCCATGTCCTGCGTGATCGCGTCCTCGCGTGAGCCGTCACCCGTTCAGCGGCCAGCCGCGGGAGGCGATGAACCGCGGGCGGCTGAGACCCGTGACCTGGATGTCGGCCCCATGCTGCCGGCGCCCTTCCCGAGCCCGTACGACGAGGAGAGACGATGTCCGAGGAGCCGACCCGCAGGACCGTGCTGCGACACGCGACCGTGGCGGGTGCGCTGGGGGTGGCCGGGGCCACCGTCGCTGGCTGTGGCGGGGGCAGCGCCGGCGGCGGGTACGGGGACGATCCCTCGCCGAAGGGCGACAAGCGCGACGGCGGCGGGTCCTACGGGCTCGCGCCGGCGGCGGAGGTCCCCGTGGGCGGCGGGACGGTCTTCGAGGAGCAGCGGGTCGTCGTGACGCAGCCCCGCGAGGGTGAGTTCAAGGGGTTCAGCGCCACCTGCACGCACCGCGGCTGCACGGTTGACCAGGTCGAGGGCGGCACCATCAACTGTCCGTGCCACGGCAGCAGGTTCAGCATCAGCGACGGGTCGGTGCAGGGCGGTCCGGCCCTCGATCCACTGCCGGCCGCGCGTATCCAGGTGAGCAACGGCCAGATCAGGCTCGCCTGAGAGCCAGGACAAGTCACCACTCGTTCCGGCGACGGGCAGCGCGCCGGGCAGGCGTGCGGTCCACGTAGGCTGAGACCGTGGCTGACCCGGCGACCTACCGACCCGCCCCTGGGTCGGTTCCCGACTCGCCGGGGGTCTACCGGTTCTGGGACGAGCACCGCCGGGTCATCTACGTGGGCAAGGCCAAGAGCTTGCGGGCCCGGCTGTCGTCCTACTTCCACGACGTCGCGAACCTGCATCCGCGTACCCAGACCATGGTGATCACCGCCGCCGGCGTGGACTGGACGGTCGTCGCCACCGAGGTCGAGGCGCTCCAACTGGAGTACTCCTGGATCAAGGAGTACGACCCCCGGTTCAACGTCCGCTACCGCGACGACAAGTCCTACCCCAGCCTCGCGGTGACCCTCCACGAGGAGTACCCGCGACTGCAGGTCATGCGCGGCCCGAAGAAGAAGGGCGTGCGGTACTTCGGCCCCTACGCGCACGCCTGGGCCATCCGCGAGACGCTCGACCTCCTGCTCCGCGTCTTCCCGGCACGCACCTGCTCGGCCGGCGTCTTTCGGCGGGCCCGCCAGGCCGGCCGGCCGTGCCTGCTCGGCTACATCGACAAGTGCTCGGCCCCCTGCGTCGGGCGGGTCTCCGCGGCGGAGCACCGGCGCATCGTCGACGAGTTCTGCGACTTCATGGCCGGCCAGACCGCCACCCACGTGCGGCGCCTCGAGAAGGAGATGCAGGTCGCGGCGGCGAACCTGGAGTACGAGCGGGCCGCGCGGCTGCGCGACGACATCGCCGCCCTCGAGCGCGCCATGGAGAAGAACGCCGTGGTGCTCGGCGACGGGACCGACGCCGACGTGATCGCCCTGGCCGAGGACCCCCTGGAGGCCGCGGTCCAGCTGTTCTACGTCCGCGGCGGGCGGGTCCGTGGGCAGCGTGGCTGGGTCGTGGACAAGGTCGAGGACGTCTCGACCGGTGACCTCGTCGAGCATTTTCTCCAGCAGGTCTACGGCGGCGAGATCGGCGAGGCGGTGCCGCGCCAGGTGCTGGTGTCCGCGCCGCCGCCCGACGCCGAGGCGGTGACGGCGTGGCTGGCGGGGCTGCGCGGCAGCGGCGTCGATCTGCGGGTGCCCCGGCGCGGCGACAAGCGGGCCCTGCTTGACACGGTGGCACGCAACGCCCGGCAGTCGCTCGTGCTGCACAAGACCAGGCGCGCGAGCGACCTCACGATCCGAGGCCGTGCCCTGGAGGAGATCCAGGCGGCACTGGGCCTTGACCAGGCGCCGCTGCGGATCGAGTGCTTCGACGTGTCCAACCTGCAGGGCGAGGACGTCGTCGCCGCCATGGTGGTGTTCGAGGACGGGCTCGCGCGCAAGGGTGAGTACCGCCGCTTCACGGTCCGTGGCGGTGCGGGCGAGGGCACGCGCGTGGTCACCGACGACGTACGTGCGATCCACGAGGTGGTCCATCGGCGCTTCCGGCGCTACCTCGACGAACGCGAGCGCATCGGTGAGATGGATGTCGGCGACGACCCGTTCGACGACGGGGGGAAGGCACGGCCCCAGGCGATCGACCCGGAGACCGGCAAGCCCCGCAAGTTCGCCTACCCGCCGCATCTGATCATCGTCGACGGCGGGGCCCCTCAGGTCGCGGCGGCCGCCCGTGCCCTCGACCGGCTGGGCATCGACAATGTCGCGCTGTGCGGGCTCGCGAAGCGGCTCGAAGAGGTCTGGCTGCCCGGCAACGCCGACCCGGTCATCCTGCCGCGGGGCAGCGAGGGCCTGTACCTCCTCCAGCGGGTCCGCGACGAGGCGCACCGCTTCGCGATCGCCTTCCACCGAAAGAAGCGGTCCAGGTCGATGACGCGCAGCGCCCTGGACGAGGTTCCCGGGCTGGGCGAGCATCGCCGTACCGCGCTGCTGAAACGCTTCGGATCGCTCAGGCGGCTCGCCGCCTCGTCGGCCGATGAGATCAGCGAGGTGCCGGGCATCGGCCCGCGTACCGCCGAGGCGGTGGTGGCCGCACTCGCCGGCGGCCGCGAACGGCTAGGGACCCGCGACCCGCGGGTCGACATCGCGACCGGCGAGATCCTCGAGGAGGAGCCGTGAGGAACGCGGGGGCCGGCGGCGCCATGCCGGAGCTGACCATCATCTCGGGGATGTCGGGAGCGGGCCGCAGCACCGCGGCCAAGTGTCTCGAGGATCTTGGCTGGTTCGTCGTCGACAACCTGCCGCCCGCCCTGCTGCCGACGATGGTGGAGCTCGGGGCGCGCTCCCACGGCTCCGTACCGCGGATCGCGGCCGTGGTCGACGCCCGCGGCCGGGCGTTCTTCGACACCCTGCAGGCCGCTCTGAAGGAGCTCGACCAGGGGGGCTTGCATCCCCGCGTCGTGTTCCTCGAGGCGGGCGAGGACGCGCTGGTCAGGCGTTTCGAGGGGGTACGCCGCCCACACCCCCTGCAGGGTGAGGGCCGGATCGTCGACGGCATCGCGCGCGAGCGCGACCTGCTGATCGACCTCCGGGGGCAGTCCGACCTCGTCATCGACACGTCCTCGCTGAACGTGCACGAGCTGCGCACGAAGATCGACCAGGCGTTCGCCGACGATCCCGATCCGGCGCTGCAGGCGACCCTCGTGTCCTTCGGGTACAAGTACGGCCTGCCGGTCGACGCCGACCTCGTGATCGACTGCCGCTTCCTGCCCAACCCCCACTGGGTGCCCGCGCTGCGGCCCAGGACGGGCACCGACCGCGAGGTGAGCGAGTACGTTCTCAGCCGGCCGGGTGCGGCGGAGTTCCTCGACCGTTACACCGCACTGATGGGACTCGTCGCCGAAGGGTACCGGCGTGAGGGCAAGCGCTACGTCACCGTCGCGGTGGGCTGCACCGGGGGCAAGCACCGCAGCGTGGCGATCGCCCAGGAGCTCGGCTCCCGGCTGGCCCGCGAGGGTATCGAGTCCGTTGTCGTGCACCGGGATGTGGGGCGCGAGTGACGCCGGGACCGGCGGTGAGCCAGGACAGCGGCCCGCGGGTCGTCGCGCTCGGCGGCGGCCACGGACTCGCCGCGTCACTGTCGGCGCTGCGGCGGGTCACCGACCGGCTCACCGCGATCGTCACGGTCGCCGACGACGGCGGCTCGAGCGGCCGGCTGCGCGAGGAGTTCGGTGTCCTTCCCCCTGGAGACCTGCGGATGGCCCTGGCCGCGCTGTGCGGTGACGACGAGTGGGGGCGCACCTGGAGCCGGGTGGTCCAGCACCGGTTCCGCAGCTCCGGCGAGCTGCACGGGCACGCGCTTGGCAACCTGCTCATCGTCGCCCTGTGGGAGCTGCTCGGTGCGCACGTTCCGGCGCTCGACTGGGTGGGCCGGTTGCTCGGCGCGCAGGGCCGGGTGCTGCCGATGGCCGCGGTGCCGTTGGAGATCCAGGCCACGGTCCGCGGCGCCGACCCCGCGAGGCCCACGGAGGTGACGACCGTGCGCGGCCAGCTGCCCGCCGCGTCTACCGCGGGGACCGTGCTCGGGGTATCGCTGCTGCCGGAGAACCCGCCGGCCGTCCCTGAGGCCGTGACAGCCGTGCGCGAGGCGGACTGGATCGTCTTCGGGCCCGGGTCCTGGTTCACCAGCGTGCTTCCTCACCTGCTGGTCCCCGAGCTGGCGCGGGCCCTCGTCGAGGCCAGGGCCAGGCGACTCGTGGCGCTCAACCTGGCCCCGCAGCCGGGTGAGACCGCAGGGTACTCACCCGAGCAGCACCTGGAGGTGCTGCGGGAGCACGCCCCCGGCCTCACACTCGACGTTGTACTCGCCGACCCGGAAACGGTCCAGGACGGCGACGGCCTGGAGAAGGCGGCGGCCGCCATGGATGCGGTACCGGTGTTGGCCCGGGTGGCGCACGGCGACGGTACTCCGCGCCACGACCCCGTGCGGCTCGCCGCGGCGTACAGCCACGTTTTCGCGGAGACAGCCGCGCGAGGGAGGATCGATCCATGGCGATGACGGCGGCGGTCAAGGACGAGCTGAGCCGCCTTCCCGTGACCCGGCCGTGCTGCCGCAAGGCCGAGGTCTCCTCGGTGCTGCGCTTCGCGGGCGGCCTGCACATCGTCAGCGGGCGGGTTGTCGTCGAAGCGGAGATCGACACCGGTGTCGTGGCCCGGCGGCTGCGCCGCGACATCGCCGAAGTCTTCGGTCACGGCTCGGACATCGCGGTGATGGCGCCTGGCGGGCTGCGCCGCGGGAGCCGCTACATCGTGCGCGTCGCCCTGGACGGCGAGGCGCTCGCGCGCCAGACCGGGCTGCTCGACGGCCGGGGGCGC
>JBOHCZ010000034.1:0-27853 GCA_050699195.1 Streptomycetales bacterium | reverse complement strand
GGTACAGGCAGGACACGCCTTCCTCGCGGAGCGTCTCGGCCACCTGGGCGGGATCCAGCGCCGGCACCGGGGCCCAGCGGCCCCCGACCACCAGCATCGAAAGCAGCGAGCGGATCCCCATGGTGTGAAACAGCGGCATCGCACCGAGCGTCGCCTCCCCCGCCATGTCGTACCGGCACTGCACCACGTGGGCCAGCGCGGCGCTCCACTCGTTGTGCTGGGTACGCGGCACGCCCTTGGGCCGCCCCGTCGTGCCCGAGGTGTAGAGCATGACACTCGGGTCCCCCGGGCCCACGGGGATGCTCAGCGGGCCGTCCGGCTGCCCGGCGGCGAGGCCATCGAGTGCCACGGAACCTGTGGGGACGTCGTCGCCCACGTGTAAGAACGCCGGCCTGGGTCCCCGGCGGGAGGAGTCCGCCAGCCGATCCCGGACCGGCCCCAGGAAGTGGGCCGTACTGCGATCGGTGACGACCACCGCCGGCCCGGCGTCGGCCACGCAGTAGGCCACCTCCCCCTCCCCGTACCGGGTGTTGAGCGGAGTCGACACGACGCCGAGCTTCTGGGTGGCCAGATGCAGGCTGGCCAGCGGCCCCCCGTTGGCGAGCAGGAACACCACACGCTCCCCCGGGTGGGCGCCGGCGTCGGCCAGGGCACGCGCGTACTGGCTGGTGCGCGCGTCCCACCGCCGGTAAGTGAGCGGGTCGGGGCCGCCTATCGCCGTCCGCTCAGGAAATCGCTCCGCCGCCCAGCTCAGCGCTCGCCCGAGTTGCATGGCTTCTCCCGGAGGGTGCCAGTCCGATCCCGCCATGCTCCCACTCGGCCCGGCGGCGATCTTCGCGGGCGGGCCCTCCCGGCTCCCGGGCGTGCTGACCGGTCACTTCGCAAGATCGAGTCGCATGCGTCGTACGGCCTCACGGAGCGGCTTCGCGATCTGCGGGACTCTGCGGGTCGGAAGGCGCACGGAGGGCGCCGAGACGGTGAGTGCAGCGACCGGCCGGCCGTTGTGGTCGTGCACACACGCGCCCACCGCGGTGATGCCTCGCTCGGACTCCCCGACGTTGACACCGTAGCCACGCCGCCGCACCCCGGCCAGGGCACGGCGAAAGCCGGCCATGTCGTCGGGAGCGAAGGGCGTGTCGTCGGGAGGGCCGTCAGGAAAGGTGGAGGCCAGCTCCTCCTCGGCGAGCTCGGCGAGCAGCGCCTTGCCTCCTGAGGTGCGGTGGGCCGGCATGACGACGCCCGCGCGGGTGGTGATCCGGAGCGCCTGGGTCGTCTCGACGCTGTCGAGAAAGGTGACGTGCGCGCCGGTGAGCACCATGAGGTGGACCGTCTCGTCGAGCAGCTCGTTGAGCCATTCCAGGTGGGGGCGGGCCATTTCGCGGACGTCGTGGGGTGGGCGTTCGGCGAGTCCGAGCTCGTAGAAGACCAGACCCGGTCCGTAGGTCCTGTCGGGATGCTGGCTGGCGAAGCCGCGGTAGCAGAGCATCGCGAACAGCCGATGCGCGGTGGAGCGCGCGACACCGAGCTCAGCGGCCGCGTCACTCACCCGCAGCCGCTGGTGGCGCTGCAGGAGCAGGAGCAGCTGCAGGGCGTTGTCGACCGAGTCGATCGCGTAGGCCGGCTCGTTCTGCATGACAGAACTTTACGGGTAACGATCGTTCCACTGCAGAGAACAAGCCCTACCTTCGGATGGACGCGGGAGCCGTCTCGCCTGAGGAGGAGCTGACCCATGACCACCACCGGTGAGCTCCTGGTCATCGGCGGCGGCATCGGAGGCCTTGCCACCGCGCTCGCGGTGGCGCGCACCGGACGCCGGGTCAGGGTGCTCGAGCAGTCGGCGCAATTCGCCGAGATCGGCGCGGGCCTGCAGCTGGCACCGAACGCGACGCGCATCCTCGACCGCCTGGGCGTCCTCGACCGGGTCATCGAGGCCGGGGTGCTGCCGCAGCGGCTCGTGCTGGGTGACGCCCTGACGGGCCGCGAGCTCACCCACCTTCCGCTCGAGGACTTCCCCGAACGCTACGGCGGGCCCTATGTCGTGCTGCACCGCGGCGACCTGCTTGACATCCTCGTCGACGGCTGCCGGGCACACGGCGTCACGCTGGAGAACGGCAAGCGGTTCGTCGCCCTGGACGACCTGCCCGATCGCGTTGTCGTGCACTGCGAAGACGGCTCGCACTACGAAGGTACGGCTGCGGTGGGCGCCGACGGTCTGCGGGCGAGCACGCGGACAACGCTCAGCGACGACGAACCGGTGTGCTCCGGCTTCGTCGCCTACCGGGGCGCGATCCCGATCGAGGAGGCCACCCGGCTGGCCGAGCTCACCGACGTCGTCGCATGGATCGGACCCGGTCTGCATTTCGTCCAGTACCCGTTGCGGGGCGGGCGTCTGTACAACCAGGTCGCGGTCTTCCGCAGCCCGCGTTACACCGCCGGGTACGAGGACTGGGGAACACCGGAGGAGCTGGACGAGGTCTTCTCGGTGACCTGCGAACACGTCCGCGCGGCGGTTCCCGCGCTCTGGCGCGACCAGCGTTGGGCGATGTACGACAGGGAGCCGCTGGCCACCTGGGTCGCCGGTCGCCTGGTCCTGCTGGGAGACGCCGCTCACCCGATGCTGCAGTACCTCGCGCAGGGCGCCTGCCAGGCCATCGAGGACGCCGCGGCACTGGCCGACACGCTCGACCGCCATCTCGCCCCCGGCGACGGCGACCCCGCCCTGGTCGGTCAGGCGCTGCATGCTTACCAGGCGGAGCGGGTTCCCCGCGCCGCCCGCATCCAGCGCGTCGCGCGGACCTGGGGCGACATCTGGCATGTCGACGGGCTCGCCGCATTACTGCGCAACGAGGTCCTCACCCAGCGCCCGCCCGACGACCACCGGCACGTCGGGTGGCTCTACGGCCCGACCACATGATGACCCGAGCAGTCTCGGCCCTTGGTACAGCGCCGAGAAACGGAAGGGTTGACGTGGCGCCCGGCTGCACGGTAGGAAGAAACGCATTCTGCAGAGAGAAAAGAGTGCGTCTATGCCTCGGTTCGTCGCACAAGACGGACAGCGAGGCTAGGAGGTGTACGACCGTGTGGGGAACCAGCCCGGGCGGTATGCCGGACGGGTCCTCGACGTGACCGGCGTCGGGTCCGCTCCCCCGGCGATGCCCCTGCCGGCGACCCCGGAGGTCACGCCCCCACGGCTCCCTCGCCGCCGCTCCCGTCCGCATGGTCCGGCCCAACACCGGGATCGCGACTCCGTGGAGCGTCGTGACTCCGCGCACCTGTCTCTCGAGCGGAACCGGCGCACACTCGAGACATTCGCCCGTTCTTCCTACGGGCAGGGCCCGGCCCGACGCGTTTACACCTCGAGGAGATGTTCGTGAACGGCGCGGCCGACACCTTCCGTACCTGGTCCTAGGCGATCGTCCGATGACCCGGATACCTGCAGTGATCGTCATTATTCAATTCGAAGACGCTCAGCCGAAGTCTTTTATCACATCTTTCGCCCCATGCTCCGAAGGAGTTCGTCATGAAAGTCAGAGACAACCGGATGGATCGGCGCAATTTCCTTGCCCTGGCATGCAAGGCAATGGGAGGTGCTGCCGCGTTGGGTGTTGCGGGGGCATGTGGGCAGGGATCCTCAACGTCGGGGAACGGCACCTACAGCGGCGAGGTAGCGGTGGCACACCTGGACGCGATCGTCGGCGCAGCCCCCTTTCACGTCGCCGAGGCACTTGGTTACTACAAGAAAGCCGGCTTGGAGCTCGATCTCGTGAGCTTCCCCGGTGGAACCGAGACCATTCGCGGTATGGCGACCGGAATGGACTTCGGACAACCCGCCACGCTGCCGGGCCTCATCGCCGTGGCGAAGGGCCAGACGGACCTGAGACTCATCGCAGGCGCGTACAACAAGCCGGCGGTCGTGTTCTTGGTCCCGTCCGACTCCGACATCCGCTCCATGGACGACCTGGCGAACAAGAAGGTGGCGGTGAGCCAGCCGGGGTCTATCACCACATACTTCGCCACGCGGATTGCCAAGCAGCACGGGCTCGAGCCGGGTAAGAACGTCCAGCTGGTCAACGCTGGCGGACCGCCGGACGCCTGGACCGCGGCCAAGCAGGGAGTCGCCGACGTCGCCTGGTCCAATCCCCCCCTGTCGGACAAACTGATCAGTGACGGTGAGGCCCGGATCCTGTTCCAGACCAGCGACTTCGTCTCCGACTGGCCCGATGTCACCTACTGGACCACCCAGTCCTTCATCGACGAGTCTCCCGACGTCCTCAAGCGCTGGCTGAAATCCCAGCAGCACGCGATGGAGACCATCAAGACAGACGTGGACAAGGCAGCGGCCATTTACGCCAAGCGCATCCGCTTGAGCCAGGCGGTGGCCCGGCAATCCCTGGTGGATGCCCACGACGCCTTTAGCCTCACGATCAACATGGCGGGTGTCGAGGAGAATCTCAAAGCCGGGGTCGACATGGGTCAGCTCCGACCAGACAGCTTGGACCTCGATTCGGTCGTTGCGAAGGGGTTCGCACCGATCGACAACGCATGAGGGGGATCCCTTGCAGGAGACCGCCCGAGGGAGACGGGATGACTGGACCGACAAGAACGCTCCAGGAGGATGCGCTGATGCCGGCGGCTGACAAAGAGCCGGCGGAGGGCTCTCAGCACAGCGGGGTGGTGCTCGACGCGGTCAAGGTAGTATATCCGACTAACGACGGTTTCATCGAGGCGATCCGCGACGTGTCGGGCACGATTTCCGACGGCCGGTTCGTCTCGCTGATCGGACCCAGTGGCTGCGGCAAGAGCACCCTGCTCGATGTGGTGGGCGGCCTGCTCAGGCCCGCACAAGGTGCGGTGCTGATCAACGGCGAGAGGGTGAGCGCCCCACGACGCGACACCGCCATGGTGTTCCAGGAGGACTCCACCCTGCACTGGCGTACCGTCCTGAGCAACGTCGCCTTCGGTCTGGAGATCGTTGGCATCCCCAAGAAGGAGCGAGAGGCGCGAGCCCGCGACGTCATCAAGCTGGTGGGGCTCGGGGGTTTCGAAAATCGCCATCCCCGTGAGCTCTCTGGTGGCATGAAACAACGTGTGGCCATCGCCCGGGCCTTGCTTCTGGACCCTCGGATCCTCTTGATGGACGAGCCCTTCGGGGCGCTTGATCAGCAGACACGCATGTTCATCGGCCGTGAGTTGCTTCGGGTGTGGGATGAGACCCGCAAGAGCGTCCTCTTCGTCACCCACGACATCCAGGAGGCCGTCTATCTGTCAGACGAGGTATGGGTCATGTCCGCGCGCCCCTCGGCGATCAAGGAGGTGATCACCGTTGATCTCGAACGGCCCCGTGAATCGGGCACGATGTCCCGCCGCCGCTTCCACGAACTGACGACCGAGGTCTGGGAGCTGTTGCGCGTCGAGTCCGAGAAGGCGCTGGATCAGAGTGGGGAACTCCGATGAGCGCGGCCGGCCACATGCGCTCGAGCGTACCGCGCGCATGGACAACTCTCGTGCAGGCGTCGCTGGTGCTGGGATCCGCAGCCTTGCTCGAAGTCGCGACCCGCACCGGCTATATCAGCACGATGGTGCTGCCGCCGCCTTCGGCGATGGTGTTGAGACTCGCAGAGATCGTGCCGACTGAGCTGTTTCTCCGAGATCTCATGACCACGGTGACAACAGTTCTCAGCGCCTTCGCAGTGGGCGGAGTTGTGGGAGTTGTCATCGGGGTCTTCTTCTGGAAGTTCCCGTTTTTCGGCGCAGTTTTCGAACCCTACCTCGTAAGTATGTACTCCATGCCCGCACTGGTCTTCTACCCCATACTGTTGGCCATATTGGGCCTCGGGTCAGCTCCGATCGTGGTTATCGCCTCCTCCATGGCGCTCATACCGGTCGCGCTCAACACGATGGTAGCCCTGCGTACGATCAATCCTACGTTGCCGAAGCTGGCCCGATCCCTCAACTGCACGAAACGACAGATCTATCTGAAGGTCTTGGTGCCAGCTGCGACACCCCTCGTCGTCCCGGGTTTGGTGTTGGGTTTCATCTACGCGATGATTGGCACGATCGCCATGGAATTCATTCTTGCGCCCAACGGAATTGGATTTCGGATCGGCTATTATTATCGCTCTTTCGATATCGTAGAAATGTATTCCTACATCCTCGTGGCATCAGTCATCGCCATAATCGCGAACGTCATGCTGAACCACTTGGAACGTCGCATCCGTCAGGATATGCAATGAGTACAACGACGACTGCAGCAGAATCCACCACGGCCTCCGGCGTCCACGTCGGGGGAATGGGTAGCCAAGCTCGGTCCAGGCGCTGGGCGTTGACTGTGGTCCGGTGCGCGGTGCCTGTGGCCGGGCTGGGGCTCTGGTTCGCCGTCGCACCGCTCACCGACCTGGTGCCGTCGCCGGCACTAACGCTGCGGGAGCTGTGGCTCAGCTTCGCCCAGGGATGGATCTATCCGGGTCTCGCGGCGACCGCCACGGCCGTGGTCGCCGGTTTCCTGCTCGGAACGCTGTTCGCTTTCCCGATCGGGTACCTGCTGGGCCGCAATCGCACTCTGAACCGGATCTTCGATCCCCTTATTGCCGGCACCTTCGCGGTTCCGCGGATCATCCTCTACCCGGTGCTCCTCACCTTGTTCGGCGTCGGGGTCCTGGCTGAGACGAGCATGGTCGCGATCTCGGCATTCTTCCCCATCGTCATGGCAACCACGGCAGCCGTCAGGCAGGTCAGCGACAGCCTGCTCAAGCTGGGACGGTCACTCGGAGCAAGCCGTCGGCAGATCGCGACCAAGATCGTGATCCCCGACGCCGCGCCCAGCATCATGATCGGGATTCGGATCGGGTTCAGCATCTCGTTCATCGCGGCCATCATCGCTGAGTTCTTCGCGGCCAAGGACGGCCTGGGCCTGATGATCTCGGACGCGTACGGCAGTCTGGAGCTCCCGCGAATGTATGCGATCGTCGTGCTCGTCATGATCGCGGCGTTCGGGGGCAACCTCCTGTTGTGGTGGACGGAGCGACGCCTGCGCGGATCGTAAGCTACCCGCCCTGCAGTGACGTGACTCCGCGTGCAGCGGTGCAGCTCCGGCACTACGCTCAGGGTGTCTCCCAGAACCACTCGGCCGCGAGCAGACGGCCGATCCAGGACCGGTTGTAGGCGCCATTCAGCTATCCAGGAGCCGCAATGTCACCGTTCCCTCGCTTCCCGGGGGAAGGAGTGCCTTGAAGGACGAAGCCGACGTCAAGAGATCCGCCTCTGGTGCTTACGCATGGGTTATTCTCGCCATCTCGGTCCTTATTGTATTTCTCGTGTCGGGAGCTCGATCAGGATTTACCGTCTTCGTTGCCCCCATGGAGAGGGAACTGGGATGGGATAGGGCCTCCGTCTCGGCCGCCGCGGCCCTCAACTTGGCGGTCTACGGAGCGACCCAGCCCCTCGCTGGCATATTCACAAGTCGTTTTGGCGTCAAGAGGGTGCTCATCGGAGGAACGACACTTGTTGCCACGGGGTTCGGTGGACTTTTTTGGGTTGATTCCGTTTGGTATCTCTCACTCTTCTACGGAGTGATCTTCGGTATCGGCATTTCCTTTGCCTCGTTGATTCCGGCCTCCGTTCTTGTGGCTCGATGGTTTAGCCACCGGCAGGGGCTGACACAAGGAATGGTAGCCGCGGCGAGGCCCGCCGGACAGATCCTTTTCGTTCCCGTGGTTGCCGCACTGATTCTGGGGTTCGGCTGGCGTACAAGCTATCTCTTGACTGGGTTATTCGTCGCCCTCGCGATCCCCCTCATATACTGGCTAGTTCGCGAGAGGCCTTCCGGAGAGAGCAACGGGTCTGCCCGCAGTCCACCCATAGGCACCGATGCGGAACTCGAGAACCATCACAGACTACATACGGCGCAGCGTTCTTTCGTTTTCTGGGCACTAGCCGTCGGGTTCTTTACGTGCGGTTTCACCGATCAGTTCGTGGCGCTTCACTTGGTGCCGTTCGCTGAAGGTGCCGGAGTACCGGGTGTCGCCGCCGCGAATCTATTTGCGCTGCTCTCGGCTGCCGGCGTTTTCGGATCATTGGTGAGCGGGTGGCTAAGCGATGTCTTCTCTCCGAAGCACTGCCTGGTTCTTGCGTATGGGCTTAGAGTTCTCGCCTTTCCGATGTTGCTGCTGTTCATGGTAGAAGCGAATGTCTTGTGGCTGGTATCCTTCGCTATCATTTTCGGTCTGACTTTCATTGCGAATATGGCCCCTGCCGTCAGGATAGTTCGGGATACCTACGGGATGGAGGCTACCGGCCGGCTCATCGGTTGGCTGCTCTTCGGGCACCAGATCGGCGGGGCAGCCGGGACATACTTGGGGGGTCTCATCTACAAGGAGACGCACAGCTACGAATTGGCCTTTATTCTCATGATCCTGGTCGCATTCTTGGGCGTGTGCTTCACGATCCACCTAAGACCTTGGCAACAGGTTAATCCTCACCGAACAGCAGAGACTTCACGATGACCGGAACCACGTTGGTGGGCCGTACCAGCGCACCGATGTCGACGAAGTCGAGCTCCTTGAGCCGCAATCCATCAAGCGAGACCACCGGGCGGGACACCAGAAGATCCTCCGCGAGGATACGACCCAGGGTGCGACCTATGTCGCCATCGGTGAGAACCACCAGAGCTTGGTTCTGCGCTGCGGGCATTCCTGCTGCGATCCCAGTCGCCAGCGCGCGGAGACGCGAATACTCCGGTTCTCCAGCCCACGCTAGCCATAGCGCCGTCGGCTGATCAGGTAGCGCAGTTACGGCACGCACCGCCCGCTGCACCCGAGCCTCAATCTCGGGGGCAAGGAGCACGTCCGAGGCATCGCACTCAAGACGCGCCACGGGAACGTTTCGGAGAGGCAACACGTCGGGTCCGGAGACGAACACTGTGTTCCCGCTGACTTCCACCGTGAACTGTGACGCCCCGATGACCGTCGCACGGATGGCCTCTGCGGACTGGAGGATCCGGTTACCTAGCCGGCCCTCAGAGTGGGCTCCACGAAGCTCCGCTGCCAGGGATCCGCCCAGATCATCGACGCGTTCCCTGGGTGCCCGTCCGTAGAAATACTCCGCGACGCCGCCCGAGAAGACGAGAAGGTCGGGAGGCGGTGCAGGGGGGAACGGCGGCGTCAGCAACAACTCTTGAACGCCAGGGCTTGCCATCTCAAGACGTGCACCAGAAACGAGAACCTCAGCGAATGCGGCTGCTAGCCGCTGGCGATCATCCCCCGAGATCCGCCGCCCAGCCCGCAGTGTCAGATCGATGCGTTCTGCGACCCGCTGAGCCTCCCTCTCCACGCGGACGATCTGGTCGGCCGCATCCCATGTGACGAGCCGACCGCCTATAGCAATGGCCGCCGTGCCGAGAATCTGTCCGTCCCGAATGAGAGTGAATTTGGTGGTGCCGCCACCGATGTCTATGTTGAGCAGCCGCTCCTTGCTGTCACGAGAGAGGCGGACGGCACCGCTGCCATGTGCCGCGAGCACCGCTTCAAGCTGATGACCTGCGGACGCAGTGACAAAGCGCCCGCCCTCGTCGGCGAACAGGTCCGCGATCGCCCGTGCGTTACGCCGTTGAAGGGCTACACCAGTGAGAATCACCGCTCCGCTGTCCACGTCCTCCCTACTCAACCCCGCGTCGGCGTAGCAGCCCTTAACAAACGCACTCAGCTTCGCCGCATCGATCAGCCCCTCATCCGAGTAGGGCGTCAACGTCACCGGGGAGCGCCACAGTATTTCCCGGTGTACCGGAACAAATCGACTTGACAATTCCTGAGTGAGTCGCTGAAGAACTACGAGGGCGAACATCAGGTGAGATGTGGAGGAGCCGACGTCGATACCCACCGTGGTGAGTTCCACCACATCATGCGCCCTCGCTGGATCCGCGATCTGCCTGCTGGCGCTCAATCGGGCTCCGTCAGCGTGCCGGTACACTCTCTCAGGATCTGCCACTGATTACTTTCCAGATCCGAGCACCTCGTCCATGCGGTACTCCGCACCGTGACTGGAACACTCCCGCTTGTAGAGCTCACGAATACGGGGATCCTCGTCTTCATATTCGATTTGTCGTCCCCCCTGCTTCATGCTCACGTCCATACCGGTGAACGTCTTGACCTTATCCTCCGTAAAAGGATAACGGAGTCCACCGAAAGCAACCGCCAGATACCGAGCGGGTTGCGGGCTGGTGTTGAAGTGCTGATGGAACATCATGTCCGGTGGTGCATACACTACGCCGTGCCGCCAGTCGACCCGGCGAAAGTCCTCATCACCCTCGTACCACAGTAGGCTGTAGCCGTGGCCGGTAACGGCAAAGATATGGAAGTCAGCGCCGTGCCGATGAGCCTTCTTATACGTACCGATCGGCATCTCGGACGCATGCGCATGCATCGTACCGTCGGCCAGGACGAACATTATATTCGCGCCGCCGGCACCGCGGTCCCGCCACGCCTGCAGTTCGAAGGAAGAGAGATCGGGCACGAAGTTTGTTTCCCACATGTGGCGCCCAGGGCGCATGCGCAGAAAATTTCCTTCTCCTTCGAAGTGCTTCCCTTCCCCCATACGTTCAGAGAACTCCCAATGGTTGTCAAAGACAAACTCTTCATTGTGGAAGAGGTTCATAACCACTGGAGCACTCACCGTGCACGCCAGTCTCGCCGGCGTCGACCCGCTGCCGTTGAAATGCCGGTACGTGGCGTTCAGGGGTAGCGCGAACAGACTCTTCGGACCCCATTCGAAGGAATGAGTTCGGCCTGGAGCGGTTTCGACCGACGTGCTGCCGTTTCCCGACAGAACATACACAACCTGCTCGAAGAGGTGCCGTTGCGGCAGGGTTGACCCGCCGGATGAAAGTTCCTCGAGAATGACACTTATGAAGTCGCCGCGCCCCTTCACGTGGGCGAAAGCTGCATTCGCGCCGATTCGCTCCCATCGAGCCGTCTCTATGCTGAGCAGATCTATCCCGAAATCTTCGTACACCGGAACCCCTTCACGGCCAACCCACTCCGCATAGGGGTTCACAAGAAATTTCGGTGACGAGTTCGAATCCATTCATCGCTCCCCATGGTTTCTCATCTTCGAACCAGAGATGACCACTCATAGAACGTCCATCGAGCTACAACGGCATCCCCCAACAACAGCCCAAAGAGCACATAGACGAAGAGCCATACCCCAATCGTCAGACCGACAGTCACAGGCCAACTCTCTCTGTTCCCAAATCTGAGGAGCACGGCAAGAGCAATAGGTATCGACGCGAGCAACCCAAAGATTGCCGTCAGAGCGAAGAAGCCGCACGCCCAGACCGCGAAGATTGCTCGCCTGCGGTTGGGCTCCCGCGCTCCAGCAGTATGGTCATCCGGACCGTCAGCGCCGCCACGCTGTAGGGCGTCTGCACCAGTTTGTTCTCCAGCACTTTGATCGCATGTTCGACGACCCTCCTCCCTTTCTGGGGCTTGCGCTGCCGATCGCAACGCATCGCCTCCCCGTCGAACACGAGTCAAGGCATCAGGGAATAGATCCCCCACGAGAATCCCGACAACCCCCAGGAGCGTAGGAACACCCACAACCAAAGGGACCAGGTGAGCATCCGAGTTGGGCTCGAGAAGGGCCGTGAGCACGAGGGCACCCGTAAAGGCGAGGAGAACAAGATCAAAGGAGATCGCGCCCACCGACCTCTTTGCAGGCTTCTTCGCTCCGAGTCCGTCCAAGGGGCCCTCCGGTCGCAGTGCGCTCACCGTGACTCACCGTCCCACTGGACGGAACGGGCGTCTGGTGCGGTATCTGTCGCGGCTCTTCTCCTGCGGCGGGCAGCAAACAACAGTGGAGCGAAGAGTGAGACGACCGTCAGCGCAAGAAGCGTGGCGGCAATGGGTCGGGTAACGAATCCGCTCACACCACCAAAGGCTGAGAGGGTCTGATGATATGACCTCTCGACAAGTCCTCCGAGCACCATCGCGATGATCAGCGCGACTCTCGAGAATTCACGTTTCCTCATCTCGTAGCCCACGTACGCGAAGATGAGTACGGTAAGGACGTCCAGTATCTGATGCTCAAGTGCATAGGCGCCGGTAAGGGCGATGACGACGATGACAGGCGCAACCAGTTCGCCCCGGACTCTCGTGAACCACACTGCTCGGGTGCCGATCCCCCATACGATCACCGTTGCGAACAGCTTCGCCACCACCATGGACACGATGAGTGCATAGACTATGTCCATATGATCCTGAATCATGGTCGGACCCGCTGGCACCCCGTGGAGAGTCAGTGCGCCTAGCAGGACCGCCATACCTGTGCTGCCAGGGATCCCGAAGGCGACCGTCGGCAATAGAGCACCCCCCTGCTTGGCATCGTTCGCCGACTCCGCCGCAATCACGCCTTCTACGGCTCCTTTGCCGAATCTCTCCGGTGTCTTGGACGTCTGTACCGCCTGGCCGTACGAAACGAAGGATGCCACGACGCCTCCGACGCCGGGGACGATGCCGATGGCCGTGCCGAGAATGCTGCCCCGCACAAGGAGTGTCCAGTGTCTCAACCCAGACTTGATACCCATCCAAAAAGTGGAGGATGCCGCGGTTCGCTCGCTATGGCTGTCCATGATGGATGTCTTCTCACCATAGAGCGCGATGACCTCCGCTCCCGCGAACAGCCCGATGATGGCGGCGACGAGATCGATTCCATCCCAAAGGTACAAAGAATCGAAGGTGAACCGTGGACTGCCTGTTATCGGATCCAGCCCGATGAATGCGAGCATGAATCCGAGACCGGCCGCGACAAGACCTCTATAGGTACGTCCTTGTGTGACCACAGAGATGACAGTTAGGCCCAGGATCGCCATCATGAAGAACTCTGGATAGGAAAGGCGGAGTAGAATCTGCCGGGCCAACGGGAGCAACGCAACCAGCAGAGCCGCACCGATGAGCCCGCCGATTACCGAGGCACATGTCCCTGCGCCAATGGCTTCCGCCGCCCGGCCCTGTCTCGCCATAGGGAAGCCGTCAGCCATCGTCGCAGCATTTTCAGGATCCCCCGGTGTGTTCACCAGGATCGAGGTGATCATGCCGCCGAAGCCCACGACACTGTACGCCGCAATCAAGAAAGTGACCGCGACCTCTGGGCTCATTCCATAGCTGACCGGAATCAGAAGCGCGATGACGACCGCCCCTCCGAGGCCCGGCAGGATCCCGATCAGGAGACTGAAGAGGATCGCGATGACAATGAGTGCCAGGGTTCGCGCCTCAAGTAAGTTGAGGAAGGCGTCCGTGAGTCCATCAATCATGAAAGCTCCCCGGGAGCCAGGCGATAGCTCTGTGCTCCCACGGGTGAGCCGACCCTGCCTTGAGTTCAGCCACCACTGGTCGCTCCTTACCGGGCAACACCAGAAGGCACCACTACTTCATCTGCTGATCAACCTTGTCTTTCGATCGTTTCCCTGATGACATCCCGGTGTCCAGAGAGGAAGCGTAGAGTTTCGCGCACGAGCGAGTCGGTCTCATCAGCGCCGAGGGGGTTCGGCGCCAAGTTGCTCTCTGCGGCTTTCCGCTGAAAAGCAGGATCCGCCAAGGCGTCTTGAATGGCGTCATCGAGGACGCCCTTGATCTCGTCGGGTAGCTCTGGTGGGGCTACGATGATGCGCTGTGCCTCCAGACCACTACCCAAGTCGGGTTGACCGGCCTGTTCGAGTGTCTCCACATCCTTGACGATCTCGTACCCCGGTTCGTCCTGCCGAGGCTTTTGACCGGCATAGAGGATCGGCTTCAAGTCACCGGCCTGCAGCTCTTCGAGGGCTGACTCGAGCGAGCTGATACCTGCAATGGTGTCTCCTCTGATGATACTCAGCCGCGCTTCACTGTTTCCCTCATGCATCACCGGTGTGTACTCTATACCGAATTTGTCATACAAGATGATGGTGTCTACGCCTTCGCTGCTTGCGAAACCGGTCATGGCCTGCTTGACGGGGGATCTTTGTCTCAGATCATCAATATTCTGGATGCCCGAATCCGCGGATACACACAGTACTTGCGGGTCATTGGTTACCCGGCCGAGGAAAGTGAAATCTCGGACATCGAACTGCTGCTCTGTTCCCAACTGTGCCGCGGCGATACCAGTAAGGTTCATGAGTTGAATCTGGGTGCCGTCTGGATCTGCCGCGTATAGCTTGTTGGCTGCAGTCAACCCGCCGGCGCCCGGCATATTTCTGATGATGATGTTGGCATTATTGGGAAGATGCTTCTCAAGGTATGGGGCGAGCAATCTAGCCCAGCTGTCGTAGCCGCCGCCCGGTTCGTAAGGAACGACGAGTTCGATATCCTCGTCCGGATAGTTATCTCCGCCACCTGTGCTCATGCTCGCGCCACCGGCGCACCCGGATAGCAAGAGAGCCGACGCTGAGATTAACGTCGCCAAGGATCGGAGAGAAGAGCCTCTCGGCTCGGACATTAGGGGGCCTCCATGAGTGAGATGGCGTCGGCCATCGCCGATGGACGTGGGCAATTGCGCGAGTGACCGCGCACTGTGGCTGGTCCCGCCCCCGCCCCCATCGAGCCCATGGGCCCGGCCGGTGGTGGCGAGATTCGCAAGAGGCCTGATCGGTACCTGGGATGGCAGCGGGTCGAACGACCATGCCGCTGCGAGTCCGTGGCGTCACCCGGTGGAACGAGGCCGCGTCGCCCGCAGGCCGTGGACGGCACGGTGGCGCCTTTCATCCCGGAAGACGGCGCACGAGGTAGTCCCACACGTGGCCGATGGAGGCGTCTTTGTAGATGTTCTGCCGCTTCGACCTGGACTCTTCGGGGTCGGACCAGGTCGGCCAACCACCGTAGGCGTGGGTCAGCAGCTGCTGTTGGGCCGCGCGCTCCACGATGATCGCCGCGACCGTGGCATGTCGGATGTCATGGCCGACGGTCACGACGCCATGGTTCACGAGGAAGACCGCGGATGCCGACCCGAGCGCGAGCGCGACCTGCTTGCCCAGTTCAGGGGTACGGATCAGATCCCCGGTGCCGGCGAAGCGCGGAACGTCGGGGGGTACGAAGTAGTTGGCGGCATGGCTGACGGGACGAAGCGGCTGGCCGGTCGCCGCCAGAGCCACGGCGTGGGGAGCGTGGGTGTGCACGACCGCGCCGACGTCTGGGCGCGCGGCAACGATCTCGGTGTGGATGGGGTACTCGCTGTGACGCGAGCCCTCCCCTTCGAGAACGTTCCCCTCCGCGTCCACGAGGTGGACACGGTCGGCTGTGACCTCCTCGAGCCCGAACCCGCTGTGTTTGATCCACACGCCCCGCCCGCCGGGGTCGCGCACCGAAGCATGCCCCCAGATGAGGTCGCCGTGATCGGCCTCGCCGAGCACCCGCGAGGCCAGCGACACGAGTTCGCGAACGTCCTGCGTCATTGGCTCTCTCCGAAGGCAGTCGATCCGTACTGGACGGGGCCCGCTCGCGCCGGCCGATCGCGCAACGACGAGCGCCAGCGCGTACACATCTCGCATGTGTCAGCCGCGAGGTCCTGCCGTGCACAGTGCCGGAAGGCTACTGACCCGTCACCCGGGTATCGAACCTGTGTTCTGCAGAGAAGAACAACCTTGCGGCAGGTACGTGGCGACGTCCCAACCTTGTCCTGGTACCGGAAGAGGTCGTACGTTTGTCAGAAACTGATTCCGCTTTGCAGACATAGATTGGGTTCGTGATCGTGTCGACTGACCCGGCGAGCGTGGTGACGCGTGAGTGGCAGGCAGTTCTGCATGGCCGGCCGAGAACAGTGTCGGGCACGTACCCGACGGAGGATCCCTGCACCGGCAAGGAGCTGGCGGTCGTTCCGGACTGCGGGGCGGAGGACGTCGACGAGGGGGTCGAGGCGGCGCTGGACGCACAGCGCGCATGGGCCGCTCTCGCCCCTCGGGAGCGCGCGGCGCACGTCCGGGCGTTCGCTCAGGTCCTGCGTGACCATCGCGACGAGCTGGCCACGCTCGACGCAGTCGATGGCGGCTTCCCGCTCGACGTCATGCGGGCGGACGTCGACGCTGCGGCGAACCTCATCGAGATCATGTGCGATTTCGCACTCGACCTCGGAGGACGGACGATCCCGGCGACCGCCGAGCACCTGCACTACACGCTGCAGCGCCCCTACGGGGTCGTGGCGAGGATCGTGCCGTTCAACCACCCGCTCTTCTTCGCGGCGTCGAAGCTGGCCGCGCCCCTCGTCGCCGGCAACGCGGTGGTGCTCAAGGCCCCCGATCAGACACCGCTGTCCGCGCTACGGATGGCCGAGCTCGTCGGCGAAGGGCTTCCACACGACCTGTGCGTCGTGCTCACAGGGCAGGGGGGCGTCGCGGGCCGGGCGCTCGTCCGACATCGGCTCGTCCGGCGCATCGGCTTCATCGGGTCCGCGGCGACCGGGCGGCTGATCCAGCGGGAGGCGGCCGAAGCCGGGGTGAAGTACGTGTCGCTCGAGCTGGGCGGCAAGAACGCCATGGTGGTCATGCCCGATGCCGATCCGTCGGCCGCAGCCGGTGCCGCGGTGGCCGGCATGAACTTCACCGCCACGTCCGGTCAGTCCTGCGGCTCGACGAGCCGCCTGCTGCTGCACGAGGACATCGCCGACGCTGTTCTCGACCCCCTGCTGGCGCAGGTCCGCCGCATCCGTGTCGGCCTCCCGCTGGACGAGGGGACCGACATGGGTCCGCTGATCTCGCGCGCCCAGCTCGAGAAGGCGCAGAGCGCCATCGAGACGGGTACCAGGCACGGCGCCCGGGTCGCTGCGGTCGGCGGGCGTCCTGAGGGCCTCCCGCCGACCGGCTACTTCGTGGAGCCGACCGTTCTGGCGGACGTATCCCCCGACAACCCGGTGGCGCGGCAGGAGATCTTCGGCCCTGTGCTGGCGGTGACGACCTTCCGGGACGAGGACGAAGCCGTTCGCCTCGCCAACGATGTCGACTACGGGCTCACCGCCGCGGTCTGGACGAAGGACGTCACGAGGGCCCATCGCATGGCGGCCCGCCTGGATGCCGGTTACGTCTGGATCAACGGCACCGCCCGGCACTTCTGGGGAGTGCCGTTCGGCGGCGTCAAGAGTTCCGGCGTGGGGCGTGAGGAGTCCCTCGAGGAGCTGATCTCCTACACCGAGACGAAGGCTGTGTCAGTGGTGCTGGAATGAGCGCGTCCGCGCAGAACGGCGAGCCCCCCCGCGCGCTACCCGCGTGGGGCAGCGACGTCGTCGCCGACGTGCTGCGCGCCACCGGGGTCCGGTATCTGGCGCTCAACCCTGGCGCCAGCTTCCGCGGGCTGCACGACAGCCTGGTCAACTACCTCGACGGGCAGCCCCCCGAGATCCTCCTCTGCCTGCACGAGGAGCACGCCGTGGCAGTGGCGCACGGCTACGCGAAGGTGACCGGCCGCCCGCTCGCCGTCGCGCTGCACAGCAACGTAGGACTGATGCACGCCAGCATGGCGATCTACAACGCCTGGTGCGACCGCGTGCCGGTCTTCGTGATCGGCGCGACAGGGCCGGTCGACGCCGCGAAACGCCGGCCCTGGATCGACTGGATCCACACCGCGGCGGACCAGGCCGCGCTGGTCCGCCACTACGTGAAGTGGGACGATCAGCCCGCGTCGGTTGCCGCGGCCGTGGAGTCGCTGGCCCGCGCGTGGCAGGTGATGCGCACCCCTCCGTACGGACCGACCTACGTCTGCCTGGACGCCGACCTGCAGGAGAGCCGGGTCACCCAGGACGTGCCCATCCCTGCCCTGCGGGGTGACGACGGCGCGGGCACACCCGTCGCCTCACCGGAGTCGGTCCACCGAGCGGCGGCGGCGCTGTCGTCCGCCAGCCGGCCCGTCCTGCTCGCCGGCCGGGTGAGCCGCGACCCCGGCGACTGGCAGCGCCGCGTGCAGCTGGCTGAGGCACTGACGGCGCGAGTGGTCACAGACCTGAAGACCGGGGCCGCCTTCCCCACTGAGCACCCCCTGCACGTCCCCGGTCCAGCCATCTTCCTGTCGGACGAGGCGCAGCGGATCCTTTCCGTTGCCGACTGCGTGCTGAGCCTCGACTGGATCGACCTGGCGGGCACGCTGCGACAGACCCCTCCCGCTGGGGGGTCACGGCAGGTCGTCGAAGCGAGCCTCGACCACGTTCTCCACAACGGCTGGAGCAAGGACCACCAGGGCCATACACCGGTCGACGTGCGCCTTCCCACGACGCCGGACCTTGCCGTACGTCAGCTGCTCGACTGCCTGCCCTGGACAGCACCCGGGCCGCTCCGGGAGACTCGCCGGCGGGCGTCGACGACGCGCGGCCAGCGAGAGCCCGCGGGCCGGCGGGCAGCCTCGGCCGGGGTGACCGGGGTGACCAGGGTGACGCTGTCCGGCCTGGCCGGTGCCCTCCGCCGGGCCCTCGACGGAGTGCCGACATGCCTCGTGCGCCTGCCCCTGGGCTGGTCCGGGGACGACTGGACGTTTTCCGAACCGCTGGACTACCTCGGCTACGACGGTGGCGGGGGGATCGGCTCGGGTCCCGGGATGCTCGTTGGGGCGGCGTTGGGGCTGCGTGGCTCCGGCCGCCTCCCGGTGGCGGTGCTCGGCGACGGTGACTACCTGATGGGCGTCCAGGCGTTCTGGACCGCTGCACGTCACCGGATCCCGCTGCTCGCGGTCGTGGCGAACAACCGCTCCTACTTCAACGACGAGCTGCATCAGGAGCGCGTGGCCCGCCTGCGACAGCGCGACCCCGCGAACCGCTGGGTGGGACAGCGTATCGACGACCCGGCACCCGACCTGGCCGCGCTCGCTCGAGCCCAGGGGCTGGCAGGCATCGGGCCGGTCAGCACGGGAGCAGATCTCGAGCGTGGATTGTCCCGCGCGCTCGACGCGCTACGCACCGGCCGGCCTACCGTGCTCGACGTCGTGGTCGAGGCCGGCTACGACACGACGATGGCCGCGGGCGTGGTCGGGCAACCCGGTCCGGCCCCGCACCCGGGCGCGGGCCGATCATAGATGCAGCTGGTCACTGAGGGTCTCCATGAGCTGCGCTGCCGCCGTGCGGCAACGCCGGCCAACCTCGTGCATCCGCCGCTCGCTCATGCGGCTCTCGGGGGCCGACACGCTGAGGGCGATCAGACCAGGTGGGCCGTCACCGCGTGCCGCGGCAGCGATGGAGAGCACACCCTCCTCGCTCTCCTGGTCGTTGAGCGCGAACCCGCGCCGGCGCACCTCGCGCAGTTCCTTGGCCAGCGCCGGCATGCTCGTGATCGAGCGCATCGTGGCGGCCGGCAGCCGTTTGGCGCCCTGGAACACCTTCTGGACCTCCTCCGGATCCAGCTCAGCGAGCAGCGCCTTACCCGATGCGGTGCAGTTGGCCGGCAACGTCGACCCCGTCCGCGACGTCACACGCAACGCCCTCGTGCTCTCGATAGCGTCCAGGTAGCGGACGTTGCGGTCCTCGAGGTGCGACAGGTGGACCGTCTCGCCGAAGGTCTCCGCGAGCTCCCGCAGAACGGGCCGGGCAGCGCTGCGGAGGTCCATGTTTCGGACCGCGGCGAGGCCCACCTCGATCACGGCAGGTCCGGCCACGTACGCACGGTCTGTACCTTCCTGGCGGACGAAGTCGTGGTAAGCCAGCATGGCGAGCAGTCGGTGGGCCGTGGAGTGCGCCACCCCGAGGTAGGCACTCGCATCGGACAGCCGCAACCTTCGATGCTCGCGGAAGAGCAGCAAGAGACGCAGCGCGTTGTCGACAGACGCGATCGCGTAGGTCGGCCGTGCGGCACCGGCCTGCGTGGAGCCTTTCTGCATAGCAGAAGATGATACGGCATGGACGGTCACGGTCACCGTGATCGCGGCCGGATGGTCGCGACTGTATGGCAGCCATCGTCCACCCGTGGGGTGCTGTGCCGCTTGTGCGCATGCTGGTCCCGCTTCGTTCCCCCCGCGGAGGCGGTTGACCACAGGAAAGGTTGGCGCCTATCCTGCAGACATAGTTTCTGTAAAGAAAAAAATTTGAGAATGAAGGTCGTCCTCGGGAGACGAACCCGTCGATGGACTCGGGCCTGGCAGCTCCCCCTCACGTGTGCCAGCACGCGGACCAGCCGATCAAGCCAGGTGACCCAACCCGACCCTCCAAGGACGACGGAGGAGAAAGGTGGGCGCGGACTATGACCGACCTTGCTGACGTCACGGCAGACGTACGTCAGGGGCGCATTCCTGCTCACGTCTACAACGACGCTGAAATCTTCGCTCTGGAGCGGGAGCACCTCTTTTCGAAATCCTGGGTGTTCCTCGCGCATGAGTCGGAGGTCGCCGCGCCGGGTGACTATGTCGTGCGACGTGTCCTGCACGACTCGTTCATCGTCGTACGTGACGAGGCGGGCGCGATCCGCGTCCATTTCAACATGTGCCTGCACCGCGGCATGCAGGTGTGCCGTGCCGAGGTCGGCAATGCCTCCCACTTCCGCTGCCCGTACCACGGATGGTCGTACAGGAACGACGGGCGGCTCATCGGGCTGCCGTTCCACGGCGACGCTTACGGCGGGGATGCCGTGCTGCCCAAGAAGAGCCAGAGGCTGCTGTCGGCGCCGGCGATCGACACCTACAACGGGCTCATCTTCGTGAGTCTCGATCCAGCCGTTCAGCCGCTTCGCGACTTCCTGGGTGACTTCGCCTTCTACCTCGACTTCTACACGCGCCAGAGCCCTGACGGCATCGAGCTGTACGGCCCTCAGAGGTGGCGGATCAAGAGCAACTGGAAGATCGGTGCGGAGAACTTCTGCGGGGACAGCTACCACACACCTCAGACCCACACCAGCGTCGTCGAGGTCGGCCTGTTCGCAGAGCCGAAAGCCAGCAAGCGCAAGGAGGGCGCGCTGTACTTCGCGGGACGCGGCGGCGGGACGACGTACAAGCTGCCGCCAGGAAGTTTCGAGGAGCGGCTGCGCTACGTCGGCTACCCCGACGAGATGATCGAGACGATGAGAAAGACCTGGTCGCCCGAGCATTCGAAGGTGGTCTCCCGGGACGGATTCATGGTCAGTGCGGCTACCGTCTTCCCCAACCTGAGCTTCGTCCACAACTGGCCCAAAGTGAACGCGGACGGCCTGATCGCGCCGTTCATCTCGCTCCGCCAGTGGCAGCCGGTGAGCGAAGGCGAGACCGAGGTGCTTTCCTGGTTCGCCGTCGATCGCAACGCACCCGATGAGTTCAAACAGCATTCCTACAAGGCCTACCTGATGTGCTTCGGATCCTCCGGGATGTTCGAGCAGGACGACGTGGAGAACTGGGTGTCGATCACCCAGACCGCGAAGGGCACGATGGCCCGCCGGCTGAAGCTCAACAGCCGGATGGGACTCACGCCGGACGGTAGACCGCTCGTGCCCCCCATGGAGTCCTTCTCCGGCCCCGGCATCGCGTTCCAGGGCTACGGCGAACACAACCAGCGCCAGCTGCTTTCGCTGTGGTGCGACTTCCTGGAGGGCACCCCCCAGGGCCAGCACCAGAAACGGCACGAGAGGCAGCACCAGGAACAGCCCCACGGGCTGAACGGCTCGGAGGGCAGCCCCTGATGTCCGCCTACTCGGCAGGTGCAAGGAGCACGGCCGGCGCCGCCCAGAAGCCCATTCCCTACGCCGATCCCCGCCACCTCGAAGTCTCACAGCTGCTGGTCGAGGAGGCCCACCTCTTCGACACCCAGCACTACGAGCAGTGGCTCGACATGCTCTGCGACGACATCCGGTACCTCATGCCCGTGCGGGTCACCGCCGCGCGGAATGCCGGTTTCGACACGCTCCCGGGGATGGGCCACTTCGACGAGGACCTCTACTCCCTGCGCAAGCGAGTCGAGCGGTTCGGCACCGAGCACGCCTGGACGGAGGATCCACCGTCCAGGCTGCGGCACTACGTGACGAACGTACGTACCTTCGAGACGGCAGCCGAGACGGAGCTGCGGGTGGAGTCCTACGTCCTGGTCTTCCGCAGCCGTGGCGACGTACGCGACGCAGATCTCGTCTCCGCGGGGCGGGTCGACCTCCTCCGCCGGGTAGACGGGCGGCTCAAGCTCGCCCGCCGGGAGGTGCTCGTCGACGAGTCGGTGCTCCGGACGCAGAACCTCGCCATCTTCCTCTGACGGAATCTGATGAAAAAAAGAGGCCGCACCATGGATGAGCCCGAGATCGTCCTCGCCAACGAGTTCTCCGAGGTCGTGGTGAGCAAGGTGGGCACGCGCAACGGCGTCCGCCTGCGGATCAGGGAGGACAAGGCGGGCCGGGAGATCCTGCTGTGCCCGCTGGAGCTGGAGTCACTGACCTGGCAGACGCCGGACACCTTCTCCCGCTTGCTGAGCACCCCTTTCGGACCCGAAGAGCCGGAAGCGGAGGACTGAGGCGTGGGCCTGCTCGACCATAGACGTGCGCTGGTGATCGGCGGGGGCTCCGGCATCGGGCGCGGCGTCGTGCAGGCCTTCTCCGGGCAGGGGGCCCGCACGGCCGTCATGGACGTGAGCGCGGACAAGTGCGCGGGGTTGCGCGACGGGCTGCCCGAGGCGGTCGTCTGCGAGGGCGACTCCACCTCCCTGACAGACTGCCGCGCGGCGGTGGACGCCGCCCTGACCACCTTCGGCGGGCTGGACGTGCTCGTCAACTGCGTCGGGCTCTTCGACTTCTACGCCGGGCTGGAAAGGATCGACGAGGACCGGCTCGAGGCGGCCTGCGACGAGGCGTTCTCGGTCAACGTCAAGAGCCACCTCGTCTCGGTCAAGGTGGCGCTGCCGGCGCTGCGGAGATCCCGGGGATCAGTCATCCTCACGACGTCGACCTCCGGCTTCTACCCGGGACGCGGAGGCGCGCTCTACGTCGCGTCGAAGTTCGCGGTGCGCGGGGCGGTGATCTCCCTCGCGCACGAGCTCGCCCCCGACGTACGGGTCAACGGCGTGGCCCCTGGAGGCACCGTTGGCACCGACCTCCGCGGCCTGCGCTCGCTCGGCATGGACGCGCGGCGGCTGGCCGACGCCACCGACCGGGTGGAGAGCCTGCGGAGCCGGACACCGCTCGCCGTCGCCCTCTCCCCCGACGATCTCGCCGGCAGCTACGTGTTCCTGGCATCCGACCTCTCCGCCGGGATGACCGGGACCTTCCTGCACCCCGACGGAGGGATCGGCGTCAAGGCCTGACGCGGGCGAAGGAGACACAGCGGTGATCAAGCTCAGGACAGACGTGGACAAGTGCGAGGGGTACGCCAACTGCGTCATCGCCTCCCCGGACGTCTACGACATCGACGACGACGGTGGAGTCGTACTGCTACGGACCGAGGTGCCTGAGGACAGGCGCGACGAGGTCAGCCAGGCCGTGCGCAGCTGCCCGACGGCGGCGATCTGGATCGAAGACGAGTGAGCGGCCGCGTCGTCGTCGTCGGCAACTCCATCGGTGGGACACGCGTGGCCGCCGAGCTGCGCTCAGCGGGGTTCGAGGGCCAGATCGTGATGGTGGACCCGGACCCCGCCGCGCCCTACGACCGTCCGCCCCTGTCCAAGCAGGTGCTACTCGGCACGTGGGAGCCCGAAAGGGCATCTCTCGGCGACCCGGAGGCGCAGTGGGGCGTCGAGGTACGGCACGCCGCGGCGTCGCGTCTGGACGCCGCGGCACACCGGATCGAGCTCGACACCGGTGTCTCCGTGACCTACGACCGGCTCGTCGTGGCTTCCGGCGCCACCCCCAGGCGGCTTCCGGGACCGGTACCGGCGGAGGGAGTGCACGTGCTGCGCACCATGGACGACTGCCTGGCGCTGCGTGCCGACATCGCCCGCGGCGGACCCCTGGTCGTCATCGGGGGCGGGTTCATCGGCGCGGAGGTGGCAGCCAGCGCTCGTGCGCAGGGCCTGGAGGTCACGATCGTCGAGGCGCTCCCTGCCCCCATGGCGCACGTCCTCGGGCCCGAGGTGGGGGCTCTCGTCGCGGAGCTGCACGCCGAGCACGGTGTCGCCGTGCGGTGCGGGCTGAGCGTGCAGCAGCTGGAGGGGCGGCCGCGGGTCACCCGGGTCGTGCTCAGCGACGGTACGGCGCTCGACGCCGACTGCGTGGCACTCGGGATCGGGGTGGTGCCCAACACGGGGTGGGTGGCGGGCTCGGGCCTGAAGGTCGACAACGGCCTCGTGTGCGACGCGTACTGCGCCGCCGACCCCGAAGGCAGCGTCTACGCCGTCGGTGACGTCTCCCGCTGGTACGACCGGGGGGCCGGCCGCCACGTGCGGGTGGAGCACTGGACGAACGCGACGGAGCAGGCCCGCACCGTCGCCCACAACATCGTCCATCCGGGCGCGCGGCGGGCGCACGCCGGGCTGCCGTACTTCTGGTCCGACCAGCAGGGCGCGAAGATCCAGCTGGTCGGCCACGTCGACCCGGGCTGCGGGGTCGACATCGTCCGGGGCGATGCGAAGAGGCGTCGCGTGGCCGTCCTCTACCGCGAGGGCGACGCCCTGCGAGCAGCACTGACCGTCAACTGGCCGCGGGCGCTCGCCGCGGCCCGCGGCACCATGGTCAAGGGTGGGACGACCGCCGAGGTGCACGGCAGGCTCGCGGAGCTGGGATAGGAGCTGGGATGGCGGCCCCACTCAGCGTCAGACGTCCAGCCGCGCGTGCCGCAGGAGGGCCACATGGTGGGCCCACAGGAGCGTGTCGTTGAAGGCGGAGCCGAGGTCCGGCAGCTCGGCCACGTCCTCCTCAGGCAGGTCCGCCGGGCTGCCGCCCGCCCGCGCGACGTCCAGGCACATCCGCGCCAGCTCGTCGACGTTGAGCGCGCGCACCACGGCCTGCGGCACACTCTCGCCCACGGTTGTCAGGCCGTGCGCGCGCAGCAGGCAGACGGGGCTGTCCCCCATCGCGGCCACCATCTCCTGCGCGAGATCCCGACGCCGGATGAGCACGCCCCTGGGGTAGACGGGGATGCCGTCCCGGGCCAGGCGCAGCGCCGGGATGTTGAACGACCCGACGATCGGACGCAACGCCGCACCCGCGAGGTCGGCGGCCACCACGGCCCAAGGGTGGGCGTGTACGACCGATGCCACCTCAGGCCGCCGGCGCAGAACCTCGGCGTGCAGCGGGAGCTCTTTGGGGGCCGCATAGCCGTCGCCGGGGTCCCGCGTGCCGTCCAAGTCGAGTAGCCGGATGTCCTCCGGCGCGGTGAACAGCAGCCCGCGCTCACGCGGGCCGCGGCACCGGACGAGCAGCTGATCCTCTCCTACCCGGACGCTGACGTGACCCAGGATCCCCGTGGCCAGCCCCTGGTGAGCCAGAATCCGGCAGGCCCGCGCGGCCTGGACCCGCAGCTCGGGCAGATCGGAGTTCTCGTGCTGCATCGGCACCTCTCCTCACTTGGGGTCGCGTGCTCAGCGGAAAGCCTTGCGCGTCACGGATCCGGTCGCGTCGACGTGCACCGTGCCGCACTTCATCACGAGCTTGAGGTGCTCGTCCGGCCGGGTCAACACGCCGATGTCGGTCAGCGGGTCGCCGTCGACGACGAGCAGGTCGGCCCATGCCCCAGAGGCGACCCGCCCGATCCGGTCCTCGAGTCGCAGGAGCTTCGCGGCGGTGACGGTGGCCGACCGGATCACCTCGATCGGGCGCTGCACCTGGGACCGGATCCGGAACTCCTCCAGTTGGTGCCGGTGCATCCCGCCGAGCAGATCGGTACCGAACACGATGTCGACCCCGCCCCGGTGGGCGAGCTCGAAAGCGCCGAGCCCCCGCTCGAGGACATCGTCGACCTTGCGCCGGCCCTCCTCCGGCAGGCCGTGTCCCGGCCCCTCGGCGGTTCGGGCAGCAGTTCGCCCACGTCCACGTCCAGCACGGTGGGGTTCTGGAACAGGGTCGCCCCCTCGCCCTCCCCGGGCGTGGCCGTCGTCACAGCGCCGCCCTCAGCCGACTCCCTCGCCGCCCGGGCGAGGATGCGTTCGTGCCGCTCGATCAGCCGCTGGGCGCGTAGCACCACGGGTACGTCGACCATGTGCCCGGCCAGGGCGGCCGCGCCGCCAGCACCGCGGGCCGGGTGGAGAACGCCCAGGTCGCGGTCTAGCTGGCCTACGCCGGCGCCGGCGGGCACGCGTTCATCGACCCGGCGTTGTAGGCGACGCGTGGGAAGACGGGGTGGCTTGGTTGGTCGAGCCACAGGTGGTGCTGGCCGGTGGGGGTGACGGTGAGGCCGTATCGGAAGCGTGTGGGTGTCCCGGCATCCCACCACCACCGGTAGGCGTGTTCTGTTTCTTCCCACAGGCGCCGCGGCCCGTATTGGGTGACTTCGAACTCGTCGTGGTCGGGTTGATAGTCGACGGCGGCCCATGAGCCGGTGTCGGGGTCGGCGAGCCACAGTGTCAGCTCATCGGCCTCATCCCCGGTGCCGTGGCCCACGAGGTGGCTCACGCCCGGCAGGTGCAGGCCGATCGTGAACGCGGCGTCCTCGTGGAGCGCGCCCCGTGGATCTAGCCGAGTGGTGGAGACCGTGGCTTGATCGGCGTGGTGGATGTGGGGCATGAGGTCAGCGATCGCCGGTTGGCTGGATATCCACATGAAGGTGGCGTCGTCGACCACGCGGCCCACCGCGTGGCCGTCGGGCTGGACCTCTAGGCGCAGCAGCACACCGTTGTGGTACGGGGTGCCCCACGGGGTAAGGATGATCCCACCGGGGCGAGTTTGGGCCAGCCACGCCGCAGGTAGCTGCTGCACCGCGCAGGTGGCGATCACCCGATCGTAGGGAGCCCCAGGCGGGTGCCCGGCGGCGCCGTCACCGACCACCAGGTGAGGCCGGTAACCGGCCGCGGCCACCGCGTGCTCGGCCTCCCCCGCGATCTGTGAGTCCAACTCGACCGTGGTCACGTTGGCCTCACCGAGCCGGGCGGCTAGCAGAGCGGCGTTCCACCCGGTGCCGGTGCCGACCTCCAGCACTCGCATCGGCGGCCGCGCGTCCAAATGCGCGAGCATCGTGGCGACCATATAAGGCATCGAACACGACGAACGCGGAACACGACCCCCGTCCCGGCCCGCGCTGTGGTGAGTGGTCAGCGGGATATCCGAGGCAACCGCCTGCTCCCACCCCCGCGGATCGACCACACGGTCGATCAGCTGATCCGCCATCCGACCCACCCAAATACGGGCAGGGGCAAACAGGTGACGCGGCACAGCGCGAAACGCCGGCTCCCACTCGCCGGTGATGACGTTGCGGGCGGCCAGGCCCTCAACGAGCCCAGTGTAGCCCACAGCACTCATTTCTTCGGAGGCGGGGGTGGCGGAGGTGGGATGTTAGGCGGCTTATCGCGGTGCCCATCCTGGGTCGTCGTATCCGGTTTCCCTGAATGCTTGCCACCCATACATCCTCACCTTCTACCTGGATCTGACCCCGCCATTCCTAGCATCGGGAGAACTTTGACCCGATTCAACCTAGTAAACATCTCCGCGTTTCGCCAGCCCCGGGCACGCCCGCGGACCCCGCCATAGCTCATCCAGGACCACGAGATTCACACTGGAATCGGAGTACCGAACGCGCAATGGCGGTTTCCCGACGCCGGGACCATCACTGAGGCGTTCACCGACACATGCTCACCCGGCGGCTACGCCGTGTCCCGCGTCAAACCTGGCTCAGTTTTCTGCGAATGAATGTTGGTCTGTTGATCTTGCTGGTGGATCTCAACGGGGCGGCGCATGCCGAGTGCCTCGTACGGTTGGATGTGGTTGAACACCTGCAGGTAGCGTTCGGCCTCGCCAGGGTCTGCCCCAATGGCGTTAACTTAGAGTTTGGGGGTGCTAGGATCTTCGGGTGGTCAGGGTCGGGCAGCGGGTGGCGGGGGTGGGCGAGGATCGGTTGCCGGG
>JBOHCZ010000033.1:0-3715 GCA_050699195.1 Streptomycetales bacterium | reverse complement strand
GCGCCACCGTGCTCGGCCGGGGCCGGGACGCGGCGCTGCTCCTCGCCGTGCTCACGAACGGGTACCTGGCCCACATCCTCGACTACGACGACACCTACAACCCCGCACGCACGACCGTTCACGGCAGCGCCCCGGTGTGGCCCGTCATCCTCGGCCTGGGCGAACAGCACCATGTGGACGGACGCCGCGCCATGGCGGCGTTCGTCGCCGGGTTCGAGACCGAGATCAGGGTCGCCCTCGCGGCCGGTCCTTCGCACTACGAGTCGGGCTGGCACGTGACGGGCACGGTCGGGCACTTCGGCGCCGCGGCGGCCGCCGCGAGCCTGCTGAACCTCGAACCCCTCGCGGTCGCGCATGCGCTCGGGGCGGCAGGCACGCAGGCGGCCGGACTCAAGGGCGTCTACGGTGGCATGGGAAAGGCCCTGCATCCGGGCAAGGCAGCCATGGACGGGCTGCTGGCCGCGCTGCTCGCACAGCAGGGCTTCACCACCACCACGTCCATCCTGGAGGACAAGCGCGGCTTCCTTCAGGTGCTCTCCCCCGACCCCGACATCGAGCTCGTCACCAAGGCTCTCGGCGCGCACTGGACCCTCCGGGACAACGGCTTCAAGCCCTACGCGTGCGGCTCACTCACCCATCCCACGATCGAGGCCGTCATCGACCTCCGGGAGCAGCACGGCGTGACTCCGAAGCAGATCGCGTCGATAGAGGCGACGGTCAACGGCTACGTCTCATGGGTGACCGCGAAAACCGAACCCGCCACGGGCCTCGAGGGGAAGTTCAGCATCTTCCACTGCGCCGCGGTCGCGGCCGTAGACGGCGCGGCGAGCGTTCGCCAGTTCGAGGACCTGCGGGTCAACGACCCGGACGTCGTGGCGATGCGCGCACGGGTCGGCATCGTCGTCGACGACGCCCTTCCGAAGGACGCCGCCGCGGTGTCGATCACCTTGACCGACGGGCGCCGGCTGACCCGCCACGTGATGCACAACAAGGGCACCCCCGCCAAGCCGATGACCGACGAGGAGATCGAAGCGAAGTTCGTGGATCTCGCGACGCCCCGGATCGGAGCCGACGCCGCGCACCAGGTCGTCGAGCACTGCTGGCGACTTGATCAGTGTGCGGACGTCGCGGAGATCGCGCGGCTGTGCCGAGGAAGGAGCTGATGACGATGAGCACCGGCGCCCCGACAGGACCAGTCGCGATCGTGACCGGTGCCGGCCGCAACATCGGGCGCTCCATCGCCCTGGAACTGGCCGGGTGGGGGACGGACGTCGTGATCGTCGTGCGCAGCAACCGTGCGCAGGCCGAGCACGTCGCCGCCGAGGTTCGGGCCCTCGGCCGGCGCGCGCGGGTGGCCATCGCGGACGTCCGCGATGAACAGTCGGTCGCCTCCATCGCCCACAACGCACTCGGCCTGGGGCCTCCGACGATCCTCGTGAACAACGCGGCCATACGCCCCGAGACGCCGTTCCTCGAACTGACCAGGTCCGACTGGCGGGAAGTGACGAGCATCATCCTCGACGGCGCGTTTCTCTGCGCGCAGGCGGTCCTGCCGCACATGCTCGACGCCGGCTGGGGCAGGATCGTGAACATCGCCGGGCTCACGGGCCAAACCGGGGCCAGCCATCGAGCGCATGTCGTGGCGGCCAAGGCCGGACTCATCGGTTTCACCAAGGCCCTCGCTCTCGAGTACGCCGCGCACAACATCACCGTCAACGCCGTGTCGCCCGGGAAGATCGACACGACGCGGGTGGACGGCCCGCCGCGGCACTACGAGGAGCGCCACACCCCGGTGGGACGGCCCGGTCGCCCGCGGGAGGTCGCAGCCATGGTCCGCTATCTGGTGTCCGACAAGGCCGCGTTCATCACCGGTCAGACCATGAACGTGAACGGGGGGTTGCTGACATGAGGAGGGAGACACGTGCGTATCCGGCACCTGGGCATCGTGACGTCAGACCTCGAGCGCAGCGCGGAGTTCTACGAGCAGGTCCTCGGCTTCGCGCGGTTGGGTGATGTCCGCACACCCGGGCACTTCCCCGGCATGGCCCTCGACCTGAGCGACGGCGAGGTCAACTATTCCCTGCTCCAGCCCCGCGAGGACATTCCCCGCTCCGACTGGTCGCAGGGGGCGATGGGCCCGAACCACATCGGGGTCGAGATCGAAGACACCGCTCGTGTGCTCGCGGCGCTCACCGAGCGCGGCGTCGAGGTCTACGGTGTCGACAAGGCCGACCCGCCGCGGTTCTTCAAGTTCCGCGACCCCGACGGGGTCGAGGTCGACGTCGCCACGCCCGATCGCAGCTGGAAGCGCTAGCCCACGAACAACATGTGGAGGGCTGCCCAGGCGAAACAGCGCGGCTGGTTCTCTGCGGTGCTCGTGCTGGCCGTGCTGGTCCAACTGCCCGTCTTCGCCGCGCGGCCCGCCGCGTCGTACCGGGCACTCGAGCTCGGGGCCTCGGGGACCGAGCTCGGCGTGGTCGTCGGGGCCTACGCCGTGCTGTCGCTCGTGAGCGCGGTCCCGGTCGGCTGGTGCATGGACCGCTGGGGCGAGCGACCCTTCCTGGTGCTCGGCGCGGTGCTCGTCGCGGCCTCCGCCTTCGCGCTCGGCGGGGTCGACAGCCTCCCCCCGCTGGCCATCGCGTTGTCGTTGCTCGGGCTCGGACACCTGATCGCCACCGTCGGGATGCAGACACTGGTCGCGAACCGGGGCGGGTCTCGCAGGGCCGCCTCCTATTTCGGCTACTTCACCGTGGCGGTGTCCCTGGGCCAGCTGGCCGGGCCCCTTCTGCTCAGCCTGCTGGCCGGCAGTGCGTCGGCCGAACCGCCGCAGACCGGCCAGGCTGCGGCCAGTCTCCAGGTGCAGACCGGACCAGTGTTCGCTGCCTCCGGGGCTGTCGGCCTCGTCTCGGTCCTGTTCGCCCTCGTACCCGCCAGCTCACGAACCAGCGCCCCCCGGCTCGCCCCGGCCGACGACGCCGGGCAGCCGTCCATCGGCCGGGCCGGCCTGAGCGTGCTGCGGCTGCCCAACATGCCCCAGGCCATGCTGGTGAGCCTCGGCGTCCTCGCCAGCGTCGACGTACTCGTCGCCTACCTGCCGGCCTACGGCGAGTCCGCCGGCCTCTCGGCGCGCACAGTCGGGCTCCTGCTGGCCACCAGGGCGGCGGCCTCGCTGGCCTCGCGCCTGTTCATGGGGTTCGCCGTGCGCCGGGTGGGCCTGGGGCGGCTCCTCTTCGCCTCCACCGGCTCCTCCGCAGCGGCCCTGGGACTGGTACCGCTGATGCAGGGCATCGCGCCGCTGCTGTTCGCCCTGATGGCGCTGGCAGGTCTCGGGCTCGGGCTCGGCCAGCCACTGACGCTGGCCTGGGTCGCCCGGACAGTGCCGACGCAGATCAAGAGCACCGCGATCGCCGTACGCCTCACCGGCAACCGGGCCGGCCAGGTGACCGTCCCCGCGGCGGTCGGTGCGCTGACCGGATGGGTGGGCCCCGGCGCCATGTTCGTGGCCCTGGCGGTGCTGCTCGCGGCCAGCACCCTGGCCTGCGTGTGGGGGCCCAGCACCTATGAGTAGTTGCGGGTGGCGCGTGCCCGGCGGGGGTTCGCCGGGCGGGCGGCCGCTAGCCGCGCAACGCCGCCGCGCGCCGCAGCGCCTCCGGGGGAAGGGGGCCCCGCTCTGCCGCGGCTATCGCTGTGTCGAGCTGCGCGAGCGAGGCCGTAC
>JBOHCZ010000032.1:0-13451 GCA_050699195.1 Streptomycetales bacterium | reverse complement strand
CGACGTACGCTGATGTCTCACTGAGGCCTCCCGCAACTGTGGCTCTACCTGACAGGCGAAAACCTTCGCCCGTGGGGCAACCCACGTCCACTTGCGAGCGAGGCCTCAGCCTCTGCATACCGTCTAGGCTGTGGGGCCTCGTATCCGCACCGGTTGACTCGTCGCTGAGAGGGGTAGCGCCTCGTGGAGTACGTACGGCTCGGCTCGTCCGGTCTCAAGGTGTCGCGTATCTGCCTGGGCATGATGAGCTACGGCGACCCGGAGTGGCGCGACTGGACCCTAGGCGAGGACGCGGCCGAGCCCCTCGTCCGGCTCGCGGTCGAGCGCGGCGTGACGTTCTTCGACACCGCCGACGCCTACTCCCTCGGCGTCAGCGAGGAGGTCACCGGGCGGCTGCTGCGCGGGCTCTTCCCGCGCCGCGAAGACTACGTACTGGCCACCAAGGTCTATATGCCCATGGGTGAGGGGCCGAACGATCGCGGGCTGTCGCGCAAGCACATCCAGGCCTCTGTCGACGACTCGCTGCGGCGGCTCGGCACCGACTACGTGGACCTGTACCAGATCCACCGCTGGGACTACGAGACGCCGATCGAGGAGACCATGGCGGCGCTGCACGACCTGGTGCGCGCCGGGAAGGTGCGCTATCTCGGGGCGTCGAGCATGTTCGCCTGGCAGTTCGCCAAGGCGCAGTTCGTCGCCGAACGCAACGGCTGGACCCGGTTCACGGCCATGCAGAACCACTACAACCTGCTCTACCGCGAGGAGGAGCGGGAGATGGTCCCGCTCTGCGTGGACATGGGGGTGGGCCTGATCCCGTGGAGCCCGCTGGCCCGGGGACTGCTGGCGGGCACCCGCAGCCCGGGGGCCGAGCCCGGCACCGCGCGCGCCCGCAGCGACACCTTCGCGGGCCAGCTCTACGGCGAACCGGACTTCCAGGTCGTGGACGCGGTCGTGAAACTCGCGCAGGAGAGGGGGCTGCCGCCCGCCCGGGTCGCCCTCGCCTGGCTGCTCCGCCAGCCCGGCGTCACCGCGCCGATCGTGGGAGCCACGAAGGCCGCGCACCTCGACGACGCCGCCGCCGCGGTGGAGGTGACGCTGACCGAGCAGGAGTGCCGCCAGCTCGAGGAGCCGTACCGCCCCCACCCGGTCCGCGGCCACCGCTGACGGTCTGCTGACGGTCTTCGGTGGGCCTGCGGTGGGCTCAGAGTGGGCCGTCGTCCCCGTTCTCCTCAGCGGACTCGCCGTCGGTGAGGTAGCCGGTCCGATCGCGGCGCACGGTAGTGCCCGTGCTCTTGTCGATGGTCATGGTGCCGACGACCTTCGGACCCGGCTGGAACTCCACGCCCTCGTGCGGCCGCTTGTGGCTGGTGTTCCACATCCTGTCCGAGTCGGTGACTCTGCCGTCGAACTGCTTGAGCTCCAGCTCGATACGGTCCGCGTAGACGCGTCCCAGCAGGTAGTTCTCCTCGCCCCAGTACGCCAGCGCGCCGTGGGAGATCTGGACGACGCCGTCGGTGAGGGTCGTCATGTCGTGGACCTCGCCGCACAGGTACATGTCGACGTTGTGGCGCTGGAGTGTCTGCCAGAACCGGGAGTCCGCGCCGCCCTTGAGGCGCATGTTGGACGAGTGGGCGTAGCGGACCGGGATGAGCACCGGGGTGTGCCCCTGCACCACGATGTGCTTCACACCGTCGGCGCGGGCATCGGTGAGCGTCTCGTCGAGCCAGCGCAGCTGGCCGTCGTTCACGGTCGCGGTCACGCCGGTCTTGGAGCGGCGGAAGACGTCCACGGTGACGATGAGGGTGTTGGCGATCCGGACGGCGTAGGCGGTGTCCTCGTAGGCGGTTCCGACCGGCCGCATCGCGAGGCGGTTGCCGTCACCCCAGAACGTGGTGAAGTTCCTCGCGAACACCCGCTTGTACGTCGGCACGGACCTGAGCTTGAACGAGCCTTCCGGCCAGGGGTTGTCGCCGACCTCGTGGTCGCCGACTGCCGGGTAGACCTTCAGATTCCGGTCCTTGAACCGGCGCTTCCACTCCCCGTAGTAGAGGTTTCCGGCGTTGGTGATGGCACGGAGCCGCTGGGAGCTGGTGTTCACTGGCCCGAAAATCCCGGTGTTGTCGATGTCGACGTCCCAGTGGCCCTCGACCAGGTCTCCGGCGACGAGCACCGCGTCGGGGTTCTCGGCCGCGACGTCGTCGAGGATCACGTCGAGTGCCTGCCGCCAGCGGCCGTTGATGCTGTTGGGGTCGCCTGGGTCCCAGCCCCGGCCTTCGCGGATCCGGGCGTCGCCGATGTCGGTGTTGAGGAAGTCCGGCATCGACACGAAGGTGAAGAGCGGCTCCTCCGCAGCCGCGGAAGGCGGGACGGACGCGCCGGCCATCGTGACCGTGAGCAGCAACGCCGATAACGCTAGGACAGCCTTCTTTGCCTTGCCCACGACGATCAGATCCCTTCGCCTGTGCCGAACGTCACGAGGTATGGACGGCGTGTGGGGCTCGAAGACACCGAAGTAGACGGTTCGGCCGCTCCGGCCCGACCCCGAAGGCGCACCCCCCACCGACCATGTGGAGCCATCCGGCTCACGCTCCCTCACCGGAAATGCGTGGACCGTAATGGAGGCCTAAAAGGAAATCACCGATCGCCTCCTGCCGCAAGCGGAGGCCCAAGGTCCGTCCGATTCCGGACACGTTCTTCTTTGTCCGAGCGCGGTACGCCTCACGAACGACATCCTGTCCGTTAGCGGTCACGGTAGGTGTTGCGAACGTCGGTGACATCATGCGGGCTTTGGTCCGCCATTGACCTCGACGTGGCGCCGAAGTTGGGCGCAGTGTCTTCCCGGGGTCGTGGCGTAGGTCTTCTCGGGGAACGTTGAGAGGGGGATGCGGATTTCACGTGCGGTCAAGTTTGTGCCCGTTTGACCCGTTCACGGTTTCCCAGGGAAGGTGCCCGTGCGTCGTCGTACGTCAACGATTATTCTGAGCGCTCTTGTCCCGGCTTTATCCTTATTGCCAACTCTGCAGCTGTCTCCACCCGACCCGCCTCAAGTGTCCCCGGAGGTGCGGAAGGTGTCCCTCTCCGGCGTCGACCGGGAGGCGCGGCGCAATCTCCGGGAGGGCGAGAACCCCAAGGGCCGCCGGCTCGCATCCCGCGGTGATCTCGAGGTGCTGACCGCCAAGAAGAAGGTCAAGCCCTTCATGCTGCTTGGCGTGACCTGGGAGCCCGCTCCCGACGCGTCGGAGCCCGAGGTGTGGACTCGGGCCCGGATGGAGCGCCATGGCTGGAGCAGCTGGGAGCGCCTCGAGGTGGAGGCGTCGCACGCGCCCGACCCGGAGAGCCCGGACCTGCAGGGGACTGACGTCCGCGAGGGCACTGACCCGTTGGTCGTGGGTGCCGGTCGCGGGGTGCAGGTAGCGGTCCTCGCGCCCGATGGTGGACTGCCCGATGGTTTGCGGCTCGACCTCGTCGACCCCGGTGAGTCGGCGGCTGACGCCGCCATCGCCTCGCCGGGCCCGGCGTCGTCAGCCGTCGCTGCCGTGCCGCAGCCGACCATCGTCACACGGGCGCAGTGGGGGGCGGACGAGTCGCTGCGCGACGGATTCGCCGGCTACGGCGACACCATCAAGGCCGCCTTCATCCACCACACGGCCGCCGTGGAGCACTTCAAGCCCTCTCCGGATGACTCGGCCGCCGTCATGCGCTCGATATACGCGTTCGACACGCAGTCGAGGGGCTGGTCCGACATCGGCTACAACTTCGTTGTCGACCCGTACGGCCAGATCTTCGAGGGCCGGTGGGGCGGGATCGACAAGCCGGTGATCGGGGCGCACACGCTGAACCACAACACCGACACCTTCGGTGTCGCGGTGCTCGGCAACTACGAGACGCAGCAGCCCACGGCGAAGACCATCGACGCCGTAGAGAAGGTCGCGGCGTACAAGCTGAGCAGCTACGACCGCGATCCCGAGGGCAAGATCGACTACATCGACGCCACGGGCGCGGCAAAGACCATCGACGTCATCTCCGGGCACCGCGACGTGCGCAGCACCCTGTGTCCCGGTGAGCTCCTCTACCCCAAGCTCCCGCAGATCCGTTCCGGCACGAGCCAGCGCATCGCCAGCTCCGGCGCGGCGCCAGTGCCCCCCGCGGCGGACTTCGACGGCGACGGCTACGACGACATGGTGATGCGGGCGCCAGGCGAAGGGCTGGGCGGGGACGCAGCCGCGGGACTACTGACGGTCATCCCCGGCTCGGCCAGCGGGCCGCTCAGCTCGGGTGCGCAGAACTGGCACCAGGGCACGACCGGTGTCGCCGGCTCACCGGAGTCCGGTGACGGCTTCGGGACCACCAGCGCGGCCGGTGACTTCGACGGGGACGGATTCGACGACCTGGCCGTGGGAGTGCCCTTCGAGGTGCTCGGACCCTCGGCGGGTGTCATGTCGGGGCACGGCGGCGTGCAGGTGCTCTACGGTTCGGCCTCCGGCCTGAGCGCCACGCGCAGCGAATGGCTCACGATCGCGGACACGGGTGCCCTGGAGGGCGACGGCGACCAGTTCGGCGCCGCGCTCGCTGCCGGAGACTTCAACGGCGACGGGTCGGACGAGCTGGCCGTCGGTGCCCCTGGCGGCGGCCTGGCTGGAGACGGTTCGGTGGTCGTCTACCCCGGCGCTGCCGGTGGTGTGGACTCGGCCTCGGCCGCGCAGTACTCCTCCGGCGACGGCCTGCCTGCCGACCCGGAGCCGGTCGGCGATGCTGCTGACCGGCTGGGTGCGGCCCTGGCCACCGGTGACACCGGCAGCGACGGCCTCGACGAGCTCGTGATCGGTGCGCCTCGCGCGGACTCCTCCGGCGTGGACGACGCGGGAGCCGTGCTCGTCGCGCCGGGCAGCGCCACCGGACTGGACCCGTCGCTGGCCGATGGCTTCACCCAGAACACCTCCGGCGTCCCGGGCAGCGCTGAGCCGGGAGACCGGTTCGGGGCGACTGTCACCCTGGGCCAGTTCGACGGCGCAGAGGGCGCCGACGTGGCCGCCGGATCCCCCCGTGAGGACATAGGGGACCGCAGGGACACCGGCATGGTCCACGTCCTCTACTCCGGCATCGCCGGCGTGACCGGCACCGGGGCCGACGGGTGGTCCCAGAACTCGGCCGGGATCATCGGTGGGGCCGAGCCCTACGATCGTTTCGGCGGCCCGTCCCTGGCTGCGGCGGACTTCGACGCCGAGGGGTTCGACGACCTGGCCGTCTCGATTGCGGGCGAGAACGTCGGCACTTCAGGGAACACCGGCGCCGTCGCCGTGATCGGCGGCGCGGTGGGCGGGCTCACCGCGGCCGGTGACGAGTACTGGACCCAGGGAACTGCCGGGGTGCCGGACGGCAACGAGCGTGGCGACGACCTCGGCAGCTGGCTGTCCGCGGGGGGCTACGACGTCGGGAGACGGATCGACCTGATGATCGGTGTCCCGGGCGAGGACAGCGACCGCGGATCGGTGCGGGTGTTGTTCGGCAGCTCCAGTCTGCTCGGCGCCTCAGACGCCAGGAATATCGGCCAGAACACGGCCGGAGTGCCCGGCAGCGCCGAGCCCGGGGACCGCGCGGGGTCCTGACCGGCCACGCCTTTCTGGAGAGTTGGCGTTGCGATTCACCCGGGGTGGGAGGGCGGTGGGGACGTGGCGACGCGGTCACGCCCCCACCCCACCGGGTCTCGGCCACGCCACTCGACGTCGCTGGTCGGTGTGGTGGGCTGACCGCTGATGGTTGAGATCGGTCTGCGGCGGCGTCGCGGTGCTGTACGCCCGTGCGAGCGGCCGTTGCCCCTGGCGTTGCTCGCGGTCCAGGCGCCACTGACCGCCATCGCCGCCGCCCCTCGGGCTACCGGTCCGGATCGGTCTGGAGCAGGTCGAGGGCGGCGGTGACGCCGCGGGGGTCGGCCGGCACCCCGGCCAGCGCCAGGCCCATCTGCACCCCGGCGAGCGTGCCGGCGAGGCTCAGGTCGTTGAAGTGCCCGAGGTGCCCGATCCGGAACACCTGACCGGCGAGCTTGCCCAGGCCCGCGCCGAGGGACATGTCGAAGCGGTCGAGGATGACCTCGCGGACCTTGTCGGCGTCGTGTCCGCCGGGCAGCAGTACGGCGGTGAGGGACGCCGAGTGCTCGCGCTCGTCGGCGCACAGTACCTCCAGGCCCCAGCCGCGGACCGCACGCCGGGTGACCTCGGCGTGCCGGGCGTGGCGGGCGAAGACGGCGTCCAGCCCCTCGGCGTCGAGCATCCGCAGCGACTCCCGCAGCCCGTACAGCAGGTTGGTCGCGGGGGTGGAGGGGTAGAAGCCGCGGCGGTTCGCCTCGATGACGCGCTGCCAGTCCCAGTACGACTTCGGGAGCCGGGCGGTACGGGACGCGGCCAGGGCCTTCTGGCTCACCGCGTTGAAGCCAAGCCCTGGCGGGAGCATCAGCCCCTTCTGCGAGCCCGCCACCGTCACGTCGACCCCCCACTCGTCGTGGCGGTAGTCGATGGAGCCCAGCGAGGAGATGGTGTCGACGAGCAGCAGGGCGGGGTGCCCGGCGTCGTCGATCGCGGCCCGGACTTCGTGGACCCGGCTGGTGACTCCGGTCGAGGTCTCGTTGTGGACCACCATGACGGCCTTGATCGCGTGATCGCGATCGGCGGCCAGCCTCGCGGCCACAGTCTCTGGGTCCACGCCGTGCCGCCAGTCGCCGGGCACGAAGTCGACCTCCAGGCCGAGCTCGCGGGCCATGTCCCGCCACAGGGTGGCGAAGTGGCCGGTCTCGAAGCACAGCACCCGATCGCCCGGGCTCAGCGTGTTGACAAGCGCGGCCTCCCAGGCGCCAGTGCCGGACGAGGGGTAGATCACCACAGGTCCCGTGGTGGCGAACACCGGCTTGACCGCTTCGAGGAGCTCCCGCGTGAGGCGGGCGAACTCCGGCCCGCGGTGGTCGATGGTGGGCGCCGCCATCGCGCGCAGCACCCGGTCGGGCACGTTCGTGGGCCCGGGGATCTGCAGGAAGTGGCGTCCGGCCGTCTGGGACCCAGCCTGGGATTCCGCCTGGGACATGGCTGCCTGCTCTCATCCGTGTTGCGGAATACTCATACTGCAATGCGGAGTAGGCGCGAGCAACGCGGCCCCGGAGGGAGTTCCTGTGGTCTTCGCCACCCGTGCGGCCGATGAGCTGGCGAACGCGCTGCGCCGCGCGCTCGACGGCGAGGTGCGCTTCGACGCCTACACCCGCCACCTGTTCTCCACCGACGCCAGCATGTACCAGATCGAGCCGCTCGGGGTGGTGTTCCCCAGGCACGCGGACGACGTGGTGGCCGCGGTCGAGACCGCCCGCACGTTCGGGGTGCCGGTGCTGTCACGGGGGGCGGGGACCAGCCACTGCGGGCAGACCGTCGGGGAGGCCGTGGTGCTCGACTACTCCCGGCACATGACCGCCGTGCTGGAGCTCGACGCCGGGGCGGGCGTCGCCCGGGTGCAGCCCGGCCTCGTGCAGGATGAGCTCAACCTCGCAGCCGCGCCGTACGGGCTGCTCTTCGCGCCGGACACCTCGACCAGCAACCGGGCGACCCTCGGCGGAATGATCGGCAACAACTCCTGCGGGTCCCGGTCGGCCCGCTACGGTATGACGATCGACCACGTGCGGGAGCTCGACGTGGTGCTCTCCGACGGCTCCCGCGCGCGGTTCGCAGAGGTCGGCGCGGGGGGAGGCGGCGCGGCGGGCCAGGCCGGACTCCCTCGAGGGCCGGCTGTACGGGGAGCTGCCGCAGCTCGTCGACGCCTGCAGGGCCGCCGTCGACGCCTGCCCGCAGACGTTCTGGCGGCGGGCGGGAGGCTACCGTCTCGACCGGCTGGCAGCCGGCCCGTTCGACCTCGCGAAGTTCGTGGTCGGGTCCGAGGGGACGCTCGTCGCGGTGACCGAGGCGACGGTCACGCTCATCCCACGGCCCGCGGCCGTGGTGAGTGTGGTCGGGCACTTCCGCTCCATGGCGGAGGCGATCGCGGCGACCGGGAGCGCGATGGACGCCGGCGCGGCCGCGATCGAGGTCGTCGACCACTTCATCCTCGACCTGGCACGCCGCTCGCCCGAGCACGCGCACCTGGTCCGGGCGCTCGAAGGGGACCCGTCGGCGCTGCTGTTCGTCGAGTTCTACGGGGACACGCCGAGCGAGGCCGAGGGTGGGGCCGCGCGTCTCGAGTCGCTCTGGCGGGCCGGCCGCCACGGCTACGCCACCGTACGCGCGACCACCGGCGCGGAGCAGGCGCAGCTGCGGGCGCTGCGCAAGGCCGGGCTCGGGCTGCTGATGAACGCCGGCCAGGGCAACGAGCGGTCGCTCGCCTTCGTCGAGGACACCGCGGTCGACCCCAGGCACCTGGCCGACTACACCCGGCGTTTCGCGGCCGTACTGGAGCGGCACGGCCTGCGGGCCGGCTTCTACGGGCACGCCTCCGCCGGGTGCCTGCACGTCCGCCCGTTCATGGACCTCGGCGACCCCGGGCAGGTCACCACGATGCGGGCGGTGGCCGGAGAAATCAGCGATCTCGTGCTGGAGTACGGCGGCGTCAACTCCAGCGAGCACGGCGACGGGCTGGCCCGCAGCGAGTTCAACGAGCGGGTCTTCGGCCCCGAGCTGTACGGCGCGATGCGCCGGGTCAAGGCGCTCTTCGATCCCGAGAACAGGATGAACCCGGGGAAGATCGTCGACGCGCCGCCGATGACCGAGCACCTGCGGGAGCCCGCCCTGCCGCTGGCCCGGCCGCTCGGTACGCACTTCGCCTTCGCCCGGCCCAGCGATCCCGGGCAGGGCGGTTCAGGACAGGGGGGCATGCGGGAGGCGGCGAACCGCTGCACGCGTATCGGCGCCTGCCGCAAGCCTGCGACGTCGGGCGGGGTGATGTGCCCGTCCTACATGGCGACGAGAGACGAGGAGCACTCCACCCGGGGCCGTGCGAACGCCCTGGTCAAGGCGCTGTCCGCGCCCGACCCGAAGGCCGCGCTCGGCGACGAACGGCTCCACGAGGTGCTCGACCTGTGCCTGGAGTGCAAGGCGTGCGTCCGGGAGTGCCCGATGTCGGTCGACATGGCCACGCTCAAGAGCGAGGCGCTGGCCCACCGGTACGCGCGGCACGGCGTCCCGCTGCGAGCCCGGGCATTCGCGGCCATCCGCCGCGTCAACCGGCTGGGGTCGGCCGCCGCTCCGCTGTCCAACCTGCCGGGCCGGCTGCTCCCGGTGCGGTGGCTGGCCGAGCGGATGATCGGCGTCGACCGGCGCCGCCCGCTGCCCGCGTTCACCCGGCGGACGCTGCCCCGCTGGTTCGCGACGCGCACCCCGCCGGGCGGGTCCTTCCCCCGGGGGGACGTCGTCTTCCTGGCCGACTCGTTCACCAGCTTCACCGAGCCGGTGATCGGCCGGGCCGCCGTGGAGCTGCTGGAGCACGCGGGGTGGCGGGTACGGCTGGAGTCCGGGGTGTGCTGCGGGCGCCCGCAGATCTCCAAGGGCCTGCTCGCGCCCGCCCGGCGTACCGGCGGCGCACTCGTGGCCCGGCTCGCCGCCGAGGCCGAGCGCGGGGTGCCGATCGTGGGCTGCGAGCCGTCCTGCGTCGCCACGCTGCGCGACGAGCTTCCCTCGCTGGTGCCCGATGGGCGGGCCGGTACGGTCGCCGCGCAGGCCCGACTCGTGGAGGACCTGCTTGCCGACGCGCTGGACGACGGAGGTCTGCGGCCCGACCCGGATAGCCACGCGGACGGTGCGGCGCGTGAGGTGCTCCTGCACGCGCACTGCCACCAGAAGGCCATCCTCGGCACGCAGGCCACGGCGCGACTGCTGCGGCGGCTGCCCGGCGCGCGGGTGCGCGAGCTTGACGCCGGGTGCTGCGGCATGGCCGGGTCGTTCGGGTTCGAGGCCGACCACTACGACCTGTCGATGCGCATCGGGGCGATGCGGCTGTTCCCGGCCGTGGAGGGGGCCGGCCCTGGCGCGCTGGTCGCGGCCACCGGCGTGTCCTGCCGCCAGCAGATCGAGCACGGCACCGGCCGGCGGGCACGGCACCCGGTCGAGCTGCTGCACGACGCGGTGTTCGGCGCCTCAGGTCAGGACCGCGAGCAGGCCCGCTGAGAGCACGCCGAGCAGGGCCACGGCGGCGGCCATGGCGACCAGGACCCGCCGCGGGAAGGCTCCGCCGATCATCACCAGGGACGGCAGGCTGATCGCGGGGAGGGTGAGCAGCAGCGCCCCCGCCGGCCCGGCGCCGGCGCCTGCGGCCAGCAGGCCCACGATGATCGGGATCTCCGCCGCGGTCGGGATGACGAACAGTGTCCCGCCGATCGCGAGCAGCGCCACGGCCGCGAGCAGCCCCCACGTGGTGAGCCCGGCAGCGAAGTCCAGCGGCAGCAGCCAGCCGTGCAGCGCCCCGAGAGCGGCCACCATGATCAGGTACTCGGGGACCAGCGTCACCGAGAGGCGGCCGAGGGAGCGCAGGAAGCGCCGGGCGGACCTGGTGTCGCGCGGCTCCGCGCCGGCGACGGGTGAGGGGTTCAACGCACTCCCGCCGGCGTGCGCCGGCGCGAGCCGGGCCACGAGCGACGTCACGCCGAACACCAGCACGACGCCCAGGGCCAGCCTTACGGTCACCCATTGCCACGGCAGCACCAGCGCCATGAAGGCGAGCACCGCCGGGTTGAGCGTGGGATTGCCGACCCAGTACGCCAGTGCGCCGCGCGCCGACACCCCGCACCGGCGCAGGCTCACGGTGGCCGGGGCGGTGCAGCAGGTGCACATCATGGTGAGTGTGGAGGCCAGGCCGCCGGTCAGCGTGTCGCGGCTGCCCCGCAGGCCGCCGCGGTGGCCGGGGGTCAGCACCCGCAGCAGCCAGCGGCGCGGCAGGAAGGCCTCGATCGCCGCGGCGACCAGCAGCCCGGCGACGAGGGCCGCCCAGATCGACTCGACGTACGTGGTGGTGTAGCCGATCGCCGCGTCGAGCGAGGGCGCGGAGGGGTGCCCGTCGATGATCGGCGGGCCGAGGTCGCGTTCGGCGTAAACGGTGACGAGCTTGTGGGCGTAGGGCCACCACTTGGCCCACGTGAAGGCCGCGACCGCCACCAGGGCGAAGGCCGCGGCTCCCGCGAGCGTGCTCCGCCTGCCGGCGAGGTCGAGTGCCCCGGCCCCGCCGGAGGCCGGACCTTCCGGTGCCGACCCGCTGTAGGCCGGCCGCACATCATGACTTTCCATGACATCGACCTCCTCGCAGTTGTGGGTGTCCCCGCCCCGGCATGTTCACCGGTTTGACAGTCTGGTTGACAGCGCCCGGGTCAGTGTATACAGTATGCTGCTGCTGGCCGGGCAGCACGTGGGTCAGCCATCACGGGCGGGGGCGGGCCGCGAGGCCGCCGGCGGCACGTCCCCGCCACGTGGCAGGCCGCGACCCGTTACAGTCGCGACCATGGCGAAGTGGGAATATGCGACCGTTCCGCTGCTGGTGCACTCCACCAAGCAGATCCTCGACAACTGGGGCGACGACGGCTGGGACCTGGTCCAGGTCGTCCCGGGCCCCAATCCCGAGCAGCTCGTGGCCTACATGAAGCGCGAGAAGCAGTGAGCGCCCCCGAGGAGCGGCTGGCCGGCCTCGGCCTGTCGCTGCCCGACGTGGTGCGGCCGCTCGCGGCCTACGTGCCGACCGTACGCACCGGCAACTACGTCTACACCGCCGGTCAGGTGCCGCTCGTCGACGGACAGCTGCCCCGGACAGGCAAGGTGGGGGCCGAGGTCACCGCCGAGGAGGCCAAGGAGCTGGCCGGGCGCTGCGCGCTGAACGCGCTGGCGGCGGTCAAGGCCGAGATCGGTGACCTGTCCAAGGTCAGGCGCGTCGTCAAGGTCGTCGGCTTCGTCGCGAGCGCCCCGGACTTCACGGGCCAGCCCGCGGTGATCAACGGTGCGAGCGAGCTGCTGAGCGAGGTGTTCGGGGAGGCCGGAGCGCACGCGCGCAGCGCGGTCGGTGTCGCCGTGCTGCCGATGGACGCCCCCGTCGAGGTCGAGATGATCGTCGAGGTCGGCTGACCGCGGTGGCCTACCCGCGCGACCTCCCGCCGCGGATGATCGAGCGCGCGCGGGCCCACGCCGCGGGCCGTGTGACGCCCGTACGACCGCGACCTGCCGCCACGGTGGTGCTGCTCCGCGAGCGGTCGGGCGGCGTGGAAGCCTACCTGCTACGCCGCTCGAGGAGCATGCCCTTCGCCGGGGGCATGTACGCCTTCCCGGGTGGCACCGTCGACCCGCGGGACGCCGACGCGACGAACCGCGCCTGGACCGGGCCAGAGCCGGAGTACTTCGCGGGGCGGCTCGGCTGCGACCCCGGCTACGCGCGCGGCTTCGTCTACGCCGCGGTGCGGGAGACCTACGAGGAGTCCGGCATACTGCTGGCCGGTCCTGCACCGGATTCCGTCGTCGCCGACATCACCGGCGACGACTGGGAGGCTGATCGCCGCGCGCTCGTCGACCGCGAGCTGGCCTTCGCCGACTTCCTCGCCCGCCGCGGACTGGTGCTGCGTGCCGACCTGCTCGGCGCCTGGGCGCACTGGATCACCCCGGAGTTCGAGGAGCGGCGCTTCGACACCCGGTTCTTCGTCGCCGCCCTGCCCGAGGGGCAGCGCACCCGCGACGTGTCAGGCGAGGCCGACCGCGTGCTGTGGATGCGACCGGGGGATGCCGTCGCCCGTTGCGATGCGCGGGAGATGGCGATGCTGCCGCCGACCGCCGAGACGCTGCGCGAGATCTCGGGGTACGGCTCGGTGGCCGACGTACTCGCCGCCGCCCCCCGCCGCGACATCCATGCGGTCATGCCCGCAGCGCGCTTCGACGGGGAGCGGGTGTCGCTCGTACTGCCGGGCGAGCCGGGGTTCCCCACGTGAGTGGCTGGAGCGGGGGGCGCGGCTCGCAGCGGGCGCTGTGCGTGCTCGCCCCCAACCCCGGACCGATGACCCTCGACGGCACCAACACCTGGGTCCTCGCGGAGCCCGGCGCCGGGCGCGCCGTGGTGGTCGACCCCGGCCCCGACAACGAGGCGCACCTTCGCGCGGTGGCCGGCGCGGTCGAGGCCGCCGGGCGCCGCACCGGTCTCACGCTGCTCACCCACCGGCACGCCGACCACTCCGCCGGCGCCCGGCGGTTCGCCGAGCTCACCGGCACGGCCGTACGTGCCCTCGACCCGGCGTTCCGGCTGGGGGACGAGGGGCTCGCGGGTGGCGACGTGGTGGAGGTCGACGGCCTCGAGCTGCGGGTGCTCGCGACCCCCGGGCACAGTGGTGACTCGCTGTCGTTCCTGCTGCCCGCCGACCGCGCCCTGCTGACCGGCGACACCGTGCTGGGCCGCGGCACCACGGTGGTGGCCCACCCGGACGGGCGGCTCGGCGACTACCTGGACTCGCTGCGGCGGCTGCGCGGCCT
>JBOHCZ010000031.1:0-6739 GCA_050699195.1 Streptomycetales bacterium | reverse complement strand
GGCCGGGCAGGCGGTACCGGACACGGCTGGGCACGCAGCCCGAGGCGCCGCACGGGATGCCGTACGGGATGCCGTACGGGATGCCGCCCGGAACACGCCGGGCCCGGCGGTCCAGGTCGTCATCGAGCAGTTCACTCCCCAGGTGCCCGGCCCCGACGACATCGTCGACGTCTCCGGCTATCTGCAGAACCGCAGCGACTCCCCGGTCTCCCCCGGCGAGGTGCGGCTGCGGGTCAGCCCGACGCCGCTCACCAGCCGCAGCGATCTGACCACGGTGACGCATCATCCGGAGGTGCGGCTCGGTGGACCGACCGCCGTGGGTCTGCGGATGCCCGGTTCGCTCCGTCCTGGCGAACGCGTTCCCTTCCGCCTCTCCGTCCCGGTGTCCAAGCTCCGGCTACAGCAGCACGGTGTGTACGTACTCGGCGTCGAGGTACAGGGCACCAGGAGCTCCGGGGTTCGCGACCGGCTGGGCCTCACCTCGACGTTCCTCCCGTGGATCCCGGACAGATCCAGGATGAAACCGACCCGGGTCGCGGTGCTCTGGCCGCTGGTCGACCGCCCTCGGATCGACGCGCGGGGGCTGTTCGTCGACGACCGTCTCACCTCGGAGATCGACGACGGCGGGCGCCTGAACCGGCTGGTGAACGACGCGGCCGGGGCGCCCGTCACGTGGGTCGTCGACCCCAGCCTCCTCGAGGCCGTCGCCAGGATGAGCAAGACCTACCAGATCCGCGACGGGAAGGGCCTCCCGCCAGGGAAGGGCAAAACGGCCGCCACGGCGTGGCTCGAGGAGCTTCGCAGCGCCAGCGAGGCGGCGCCCGTCCTCACCCTCCCCTACGCCGACCCCGACGTGGTCGCCCTGCGGCACGCCGGGTTCACCAGCGACATCGAACACGCCGTGACCCTCGCGGGCGAGGCGGCCCAGCGCGTGCTGGAGCGCCCGGTCACCGTCGACGTGGCCTGGCCGGCCGACGACGCCGCCGACGTGCCCACCGTACGGGCGCTGCGATCGGCCGACATGAACGCGATCGTGCTCCGCGACCACGCGCTACCGCTCGGCGAGCAGCTCACCTACACCCAGTCCGGCAAGGAGACCCTCGAGCTGGCCGGCTCCGATATGACGGCGCTGATCTCCGACTCGGGGGTACGCGAGGCGCTGACCGCGGAAGCCGACAGCCCGGCGCTCAAGGCCCAGCGGCTGCTCGCCGAGCTCGCGATGATCACCGCCGAGCGGCCCGGCGACGTGCAGACGATCCTCGTCGCGCCGCCGCGCCGCTGGGATCCGGACCCGGTCGTGGCGTCCGCGCTCCTCGGCGCGCTCAACGACGCTCCGTGGATCGAGCCGGTCCCGATCACGAAGCTCCGCTCGCTGTCCGAGCCGCCGGTCGACCGCGGCCCGCTCATCTACCCGAAGGGCGCCAGCAACAGGGAACTGCCCCGCAAGTACCTCCGGGGCATCACGGGGATGCGTGACGATCTCACGCTGCTCGCCAGCATCCTGACCCAGCCTGACCGGCTGATGGCCGACTACGTGCCGGCGGTGCTGCGGACGGAGTCGACGGCCTGGCGCAAGGACCGGCCAGGCGGGCGGGCGTTCCGCGAGACCGTCCAGCGCAGCCTCGGTGAGATGCGGAACGCGGTGCGGATCATCTCGCGCGGGCACGTCACGCTCTCGAGCAGGACGGGCACGATCCCGATCACGATCACCAACAACCTGCGGCAGGATGTGACGGTCCAGCTTGACGTGACCCCCCGTCTCACGCGCCGCCTGCATGTGGGTGAGGTCAAGCCGCAGCGGATCGAGGCCGGCCACAAGGTCACGGTGGAGGTGCCCGCCGAGGCCGTCGCCAACGGCATCGTCAAGGTCGACACCCGGCTCCGCACGCCGGAGGGCACGCCCTACGGTGAGGTGCTGCCGATCAGGGTGCGGGCCACCAACTACGGCTTCCTCGGCCTGTCGATCGTCGGCGCGGCGGCCGCCGTGCTCTTCGTCAGCGTGGCGGTGCGCAACGTACGGCGGGTCCGTACCGCCATCGCACGGGAGCGGCAGGCGAGCCGTGCGGAGAAGGGGCACCCCGGCGGCTCATGATCGGTGTTGCTGAGAGGCTGTGCGGGTGAGCGAATCGGCATCGACGGCGGCGGGAGAGCCGACGCGCGGATCCAACCTGCTGCGCTCGAGCACCGTGATGGCGCTCGGCACCGTGGTGTCGCGGGTGACGGGCTTCGCGCGGAACCTGGTCGTCGTCAGCGCCCTCGGCACGGCGATCTTCGCCGACACCTACAACGTCGCCAACACCGTCCCCAACATCCTCTACATCCTGCTCGTGGGCGGGGCGCTGAACTCCGTGTTCGTGCCCCAGCTGGTCCGGGCGATGCGCAACGACGAGGACGGCGGCCAGGCCTACGCCAACCGGCTGATGACAGCCACGGCGGTGATCCTGCTGGTGATCAGCGCGGCCGCCGTGCTGGCCGCACCGCTCATCGTCCGGCTCTACGCCGGCGGGTTCACGCGGCCCGGGCTCGAGGCGGAGTACGACCTCACCGTCACGTTCGCGCGCCTGCTGCTGCCGCAGATCTTCTTTTACGGCATCTTCGTCATGCTCGGGCAGGTCCTCAACGCGCGGGACCGTTTCGGCCCGATGATGTGGACTCCCATCCTCAACAACGTCGTCGTGATGGGGGTGTTCGGCCTCTTCATCGCGCTCGTGGGCACGGCCGACGCCGGCGGGCTCGACGCGGCGGCGATCACCCCTGGCGAGGTGCGGCTGCTCGGCATCGGGACCACGCTCGGCGTGGTCATCCAGGCGCTCGCCCTCTGGCCGTACGTGCGGACGACCGGCTTCCGGTTCCGCCCGCGCTTCGACTGGCGTGGGGTCGGACTGGGCAAGGCCGGTTCGCTCGCGAAGTGGACGATGGCCTTCGTCCTGGTCAACCAGCTCGGCTACCTCGTGATCGTCCGGCTCACGACGTCGGTGTCCGGGCTCGCCGCCGAGGAGGGGCTGTCCTACGGCGTCGGGTACACCCCGTACCAGAACGCCTACCTGCTCTTCATGCTGCCGCACGCGATCGTGACGGTCTCCGTGGTCACCGCGCTGCTGCCGCGGATGAGCCGGTCCGCGGCGGAGGGCCGCCTGGCGGAGGTGCGCGACGACGTGTCGAGCGGGCTGCGGCTCGTCGGCGTCGCCGTCGTGCCGGCCGCCTTCGCGTTCCTCGCGCTCGGGCCCTATCTCGCCGGCGTCCTCTACGCCCCGGCAGGCGAGCAGAGCGCCCGGTTCATCGGCTACGTGCTGATGGGGTTCGCGCTCGGGCTCATCCCGTTCTCCGCCCAGTACCTCGTGCTGCGTGGGTTCTACGCCCTCGAGGACACCAGGACGCCGTTCCTCATCACCATCTGGATCAACGTGGTGAACGTCGCGCTGGCGGTGATGGCCTTCGCTGTGCTGCCGGTCGCATGGATCACGGTGGGGATCGCTTCGAGCTACACGGCGGCCTACGTCGTGGGCTTGGCGATCAGCGCCCGGCTGCTGCGCGGCCGCATCGGCGGGCTCGACTTCGGGCGCGTGGCGCGCACGTACGGCCGCCTGGTCCTGGCCAGCGTGGTCTCGGGTGCCGCAGCGGTCGGAATCGCACGGCTGTGCGCCGGTTACCTCGGCGGCGGCGTGACCGGGTCGCTGCTGGCGGCGCTGGCCGGGGGTACCGCCATGATCGCCCTATACCTGCCCATCGCTCACTGGCTGCGGGTCGCGGAGCTGTCGGCTCTGCTGGGCGTGGTCAGGGGCCGCCTCGGCCGGTAGGCGCACGACTACCGGTGCCCTGCTCCCACAACGCCAAGCCTGCCCACTACAGTCGGTCCCTATCATTGTGCGGCGGGGCGCCGCGGACTGGCCGCAACCAATGTGTGGGCTGGGCCGTTGTGATGAGAAAGGGAATCTGGGTACGACGGACGTACGATAAATAGCGACCAGGGTGTCGGGAGGCGTTGGTGGAGCGGCCGACTTACGGTACGCCCGTTCATATGCCGGCGGCCGGACCCGAAGGCGACGATGCGACGGGGAGGCAGGTGCAGCCGAACGCCGTCGAGTCGGGGACCCGGCTCGCCGACCGCTACCGCCTCGAGGAGCGCGTCGAGGCGGAGGACGGCTTCGCCACCTGGCATGCCATCGACGAGAAGCTGTCCCGCCCCGTCGGCGTCCACATCATGCCCCGCGACCATCCTCGCGCGGGGGCGGTCGTCGCTGCGGCGCGCGCGGCCGCGATGATCGGTGACACCCGCTTCCTGCAGGTCCTCGACGCCGCCGAGGAGAACGGCTTCATCTACATCGTCAAGGAGTGGCTGCCGACCGCGGCCAGCCTGGCCAGGCTCCTCGACGACGGCCCACTGCCGCCCTCGGAGGCCGCCCATCTGGTCCGTGAGGTCGCCGAGGCCTTCGTCACGGCCCACGACGCCGGGCTGAGCCACCTCTGCATCGGCCCCCGGGACGTGCTGCGCACGGACACCGGGCAGGTCAAGGTCATCGGGCTGCGCATCGCGGCCGCCCTGCACGGCTTGGAATCCGATGACCCGGTCACCGTCGACACGCGGGCCCTGGGTGCGCTGCTCTACGCGGGCCTGACCGCCCGCTGGCCCTTCGGGCCGACTACCGGGCTGCCCGGCGCGCCGTACCAGGAGAGCAGCGTGTGCTCGCCCCGTCAGGTGCGGGCCGGCGTGCCCGCGGTGCTCGACGACATCACGATGCTCGCACTCGGCGTGCCCACCGAAGCTGGGGAGCAGCCCTTCACCAGCCCCGCCGAGGTCGTGGGAGCCCTCGACACGATCCCGCGGCGTCCACGGCGCGAGATGCCGGAGCAATCGACGATCGCCCCGCCGGCACCTTTGATCATCGACGAGCCGGCCTCGCCCTGGCCGAGCCGTGCCGCGAGAGGCGCGTTCGTCGGCGTGGGCGCGCTCATCCTAGGGGGCCTTGCACTGCTCGGGTGGCAGCTGGGGATGGCGCTCTTCGACGGGTCCGACGCTCAGAACCGGGGTGCGGCATCCGGATCGCAGGGCCGCGGCTCCCAAGCGCAGGGCGGGCCCTTCACCCCGGCGGGCGTCGAGGACTTCGACCCGTACGCCTCGCCCGCCTCCGAGCACCCGGAGGACGCCCCGCTGGCTGTCGACGGGGACGCCGGCACGGCCTGGGAGACCATGACCTACTACAGCCCCGCTTTGGGGGACCTCAAGCCCGGCGTGGGGCTCGTCGTCGATCTGGGTCAGGCCCGCAAGGTCGGCGAGGCGCGGCTGCAGTTCACCGCGCCGGGCACGGATTTCCAGCTCAGGGCCGCCGGGCCGGCCGCGTCCGCGATGCCAGGGGTACCCGAGGACTACCGGCTGGTCCGCGAGGTGTCCGGCGCCGGCCAGCAGGTCTCGATGCGTTTCGGTGACCCCGTGCGGACCCGCTACCTCCTCGTCTGGATGACCGAGCTGCCCCCCGCCGACGACGGGTACCGCATCGGGATCAGCGAGATCAGCGCCTCTCCGTAACCCGGCGCATCGCAAGCCGGAGAAGGAGCGCGTACTGGACGGAGGCTGCGTGCCTGGACAGGTGCCCGGACACGTGCCCGAACACATGCCTGGACACCTGCCGGAGCAGCAGCCGGGGGTCCCGGGCGCCCCGCGACGTCTCACCCGGTCGCCGGTCGGGGAGACGACCGACGGTGACCTCCTGGCCCGCCACGTCGATGGTGACGCGGGGGCGTTCAGCGAGCTGGTACGGCGGCACCGGGACCGGCTCTGGGCGGTGGCGCTCCGTACGCTGGGCGACCCGGACGAGGCCGCCGACGCCGTGCAGGACGCCCTGATCTCCGCGTTCCGCGCCGCGCACACCTACCGGGGGCAGGCCAGCGTCACCACGTGGCTGTACCGCATCGTCGTCAACGCGTGTCTCGATCGGGTACGCCGTCGCGCGGCCCGCCCCGCTGTCTCCCTCCCCGACGAGGACACCCTGTCCCGGGAAGCCAGCGCATACCACGACGACCCCATCGAACGGCGGGAGACCCGGCTCGAGGTCGCACGCGCGCTCGCCGCGCTGCCCGTCGAGCAGCGGGCCGCGCTTGTCCTGGTCGACATGCAAGGGTTCAGCGTCGACGAGGCCGCGCGGATCCTCGGCGTCGCGCCCGGCACCGTGAAGAGCCGCTGCTCACGGGGGAGGGCCCGGCTGCTCCCCCTCGTCACCCACCTACGGCCCGCCCGCGGCCCCCACCAGCGGGACGACCGTGCCGGAGAGGATGCCGGAGAGGATGCCGGAGAGGCGGCCCGGAACCCGTCCGGGGAGACCCACGTCCAACCGCAGACGGGACAGGTCGCCGCGGAGGGAGGTGAGAGCGCGCGATGAACACGTCAGAGCGGCATCTCGACCCCGAGACGATCTCCGAACTCGACGAGGGGCTGCTCGCACCGGAGAGCACCACCACGGTCGAGGAGCACCTCGCCGGCTGCGAGGGCTGTCGCCGGATGCGTGAGGCGCTGGCCGAGGTCCGCGATGTGCTCAGGCTCGACGACCCCGGGCCGATGCCCGACGCGATCGCCGCCGCCCTCGAGAGCGCCCTCGCCGCCGGGGCGCAGCTGCAAGAGGCGCGTGCCCGCCGCCGGCGCCGTACCTCCAGGGCCGGACTGGCTGCCGCGGCGGTCGTGCTCCTCGCCGCGGGCACCGGGCTCGGCTTGCAGGCCGTGACCGGCGATCAGGGTGCGGCTCCGAGC
>JBOHCZ010000030.1:0-7440 GCA_050699195.1 Streptomycetales bacterium | reverse complement strand
GCCCGGCAGCTGGCTCACCGAGGCGGCCGAGGTCACAGTGCTGCGCGACGACCCGCCCCTGACCGTTCCCGACCTCGACTCGGTCGACGGGGTCCTCACCGCGGCCACCGTCGCCATCGCCGAGACGGGCACGATCATCCTCGACGCCGGGCCCGGCCAGGGCCGGCGCCTGCTCACCCTCGTACCCGACTACCACCTGTGCGTCGTCGAGGGCGGCCGGGTGGCCGCGACGGTGTCCGAGGCCCTCGCCCGCCTCGACCCGCGGCGCCCCCTCACATTGATCTCCGGCCCCTCGGCGACCAGCGACATCGAGATGGACCGCGTCGTCGGGGTGCACGGCCCGCGCACCCTCGAGGTGCTGGTCATCGACACCTGGCAAGCCTCGCCCTCCGTCACGCCCCCCGGACGCTCAGGCGCCCGCACCGCCATGTGACGAGTACGACACTTATCAGCCGGCTCTTCCCCGATGTCCCGGCCGTTGCATCAATGGCAGACTACGTATGGGCATCAGGGCTCGGGAGGCAACCCCATGGGGGACCGCGTCGCGCAGACCGACTTCACCCGCGACGACCGCAGCCGCTTCCGGCAGAAGGTCACGCGCTGTCTCCACGTCCTGTCCCGCATGCTCGACGAGCAGCGCTTCGAGACCGAGCGCAAGCTCGTCGGCATGGAGATCGAGCTCAACATCGCCGACGACGACGGCCACCCCCAGATGCTCAACGACGCGGTGCTCGAACGCATCGCCAGCCAGGACTTCCAAACCGAGCTCGGCCAGTTCAACATCGAGGTCAACATCGCCCCCCACAAGCTCGTCGGGACGGTGTTCTCAGAGCTCGAGGAGGAGCTGCGCACCAGCCTGAACTACGCCGACCGCAAGGCGCGTGAGGTCGGGGGCCGCATCCTCACCATCGGGATCCTGCCGTCCCTGACCGCCGCCCACACCACGACCGAGAACATCTCGGCCAACCCGCGCTACGCCCTGCTCAACGACGAGATCTTCGCCGCGCGCGGGGAGGACCTGCACCTGGAGATCGACGGCGTCGAGAGGCTCTCCACGACCTCCACCTCGATCCTGCCCGAGGCCGGCTGCACCAGCGCCCAGTTCCACCTTCAGGTCAGCCCCGCGGGCTTTCCCGCGGCGTGGAACGCGGCGCAGGCGATCGCCGCCGTGCAGCTCGCGCTCGGCGCGAACGCACCGTTCCTGTTCGGCAGGGAACTCTGGCGCGAGACCCGCATCGTGCTGTTCGAGCAGGCCACCGACACGCGGCCGGTGGAGCTGAAGGCGCAGGGTGTCCGCCCGCGCGTCTGGTTCGGCGAACGCTGGATCACCGGCCCGCTCGACCTGTTCGAGGAGAACCTCCGCTACTTCCCCGCCCTGCTGCCCCTCAACTCCGACGAGGACCCCGACCAGATGCTCGCCCGCGGTGACGTGCCCCACCTGAGCGAGCTTCGCCTGCACAACGGCACCATCTACCGCTGGAACCGGCCGGTGTATGACGTCGCGCGCGGCAAGCCGCACCTGCGCGTCGAGAACCGCGTGCTGCCCGCGGGGCCCACCGTGGTCGATACCATCGCGGGAGCCGCCTTCTACTACGGCCTGGTCCGCGCCCTTTCCGAGCAGGACCCCCCGGTGTGGACACGCATGTCGTTCCCCACCGCGCGGGAGAACTTCCTCACCGCCGCCAGGGTGGGCATCGACGCGGAACTCTACTGGCCCGGCGTCGGCCTGGTGCCCGCGACGGAGCTCGTGGAGAAGACCCTGCTGCCGCTGGCGTCCGCAGGCCTGGACCGCTGGAAGATCGACTCCCACGATCGTGACCTGCTGCTCGCCATCATCGAGGGCCGGTGCCGGAGACGCACGAACGGCGCCAGCTGGCAGAGCGCGATGTTCCACCGCCTCTACGACGAGGGCCGCATGGACCGGAGCGCGGCGTTGCGGGCCATGACCCGCCGCTACGCCGAGCACATGCGCTCAGGTGCCCCCGTGCACACCTGGCCGCTGGGCTGAGCCCGTCGCAGCCGGCCCTCATCACACACAGTCACACACAGCCTTGCGTGCACGCACGCTCGACGATCGCGTCCAGGAGCACACGCTGGATCGCGCTGGGATCCTTCGAGACGTACGAGCGGCCGCCCGTGGCCCGCGCGATCCTGGCCAGCGCCCCGGGGTCGGTGTCGGGCCCGAACGCCACCGTGGTGATGGGGAGCTCCCTGCCCGGTTCGCCGATCCTGGCCAGCTTCTTGAGCAGTCGTTCCAGCGTGATGCTCTGCGGGTCCTCGTTGGCCCCGTCGGTCAGCAGCACGACCGTGTGCAGCTCGTCTGCCCGGTAGTCCTTCCACGCCTGCCGGTAGGCCGCGAGCGTGGTGTCGTAAAGTCCCGTGCCGCCTCCCCGCTTGGGCGCGAGCTCACCCAACGCCGCCTTGAGGAGCTCGCTTCGCGCGGTGCCGCCGACCTGCGCTTCGAGTGGTCCGGTTTCGACCACCTGCCGGTAGTCGCGGCCCCCGTCGAGCCGTGTGGAGAACACCCACAGCCCCATCTCGGAGTCTTCCGAGACCAGCCCGAGGGCACGCAGGGCGGCGGCCTTCGCCAGCTCCATGCGGGTCGCCCGCACGGCGGGCACCGCGTTCCCCATCGAGCCTGACACGTCGACCACCACGAGGGTGTGCCCCCGCAGGTTGACCGCCTGCCAGAAGTGCAGCACCTGCTGGATCTGCAGCAGCGTCGGAAGGTAGGCCTTCTCCGGCGGTTGCGACGAAAAGGCGCCCTCCTCTGAAATCCGGGCCGGGGCGGTGTCCTGCACGCCCCGAAACGCGTGCTCCGAGATCACGCGCCGCCCACCCTCGGAGCGCACAGCGGCAAGGAACGACCGCGCCGCGGCCGCCCGCTCGTCGTCCTCGAGCGACACCATCGCATACGGGTAGTCCAGCACCGGCGTGCCCTCCGCCGGGTACACCGCCACGAGCGGCACCGCGGGGCCGGACGCGTTGTAGCGCCAGATGGCCTGCTCCGGGTAGGGAAAGGCCTGCACCTGCTCCGCCGGCGGGGAGGTGAGCTCCCCCCGGGTCTGGGGCAGCAGGTCCAGCAGCCTGTCATCGCTGGTCGCGACGTCCGAACGCAGCGACCGCATCACCGAGACCAGCCTGGTGTTGGCGTCCGCGCCGTCCTGGGTCGCGGCACGCAGGGCGAGCAGGCTGATCAGGCTGGCCGAGCTCGTCGCCGGATCGGTGAACCCGGCCCGTACATCCACGCCATCCACCGCATCCACGGTGCCGCCCAACACCGACCCCCAGCCGAGCCTGGCATCCGGCCAGCCCAGCTCCTCCGCCACCGGCCTGGGCATGGCGATCGCAACGGGAGTATGGGCCACGGAGAACGCCACGCGTAGCAGGTCCTCGCCCGGCGCCTTGCCCCGGGCCCGCTCCAGCCAGATCGATGAGTCCGGTACCCACACGTCGGGTCGCTGGCCCCGGGCGCCCGCCGAGAGCCGGTCCGCGACCAGGTGAGCCTCGCTCGCCACGACGTTGACCTCGCCGCAGCCCTCCGCCGCGCCGAGGTCGCCGGCAGCGAGCTGCTCGGCGATCTCTTGGAGGGCAGGCGCGACGTCAGGGGAGGCCACGACACGCAGGGGACCGCCGGACCCGAGGCAGCTGAACAGCTCCAGGTCCCGGACCGCCCCGGTACCAGCACCACCCAGCAGCGCCAGGGCCACGAGCAGCGTCCCAGCGACGCCCAGCGGGTGACGGCGCGTCAGCCGACGCAGCCGCCGTCGCATGAGCGGCCGTCGCGCCGACGGCGGCGACGTACCCGCTCGGTGACGTCCGGCCATGAGCGGGCTTCCCCGGTTTCCGTAGCGAGGGTCGAGAAGCGAATTCTGCGAAACCCTAGCCCGGAGTCGCCCGGTTCGCACAGGGTATGGCCGCCCGCAGGCCGACGTGGCGCCCCTTTGGGCCTCTTTGCGACGGAACGTCGGGATCGCTGGTCAGCGAAGGGCGGTGATGGCCTGATCGAGCGTCCCCACCTCGATGACGCGCAGCCGGCCGCGGGCGGCCCGGCGGGCCTCACCGGCCTCCTCCGACGGGACGAGGAAGGTCGAGGCGCCGGCGTCGACCGCCGCCTCGACCTTCTGCGACACCCCGCCGACAGGACCCACGCGGCCACCGGTGTCGATGGTGCCGGTGCCGGCCACCGTCCGGTCGCGCGTCAGATCGCCGGGCTGCGCGAGGTCGTACACCGTCAGTGCCACCATGAGCCCCGCCGAAGGTCCACCGATGCGCCCGCTCTCGACATCGACCGCGAACGGCAGATCGATCTTGAGATCGACCGTGCGCACGGCGACCCCGAGGCGAGGCCGCTCGAGCTGTTGCGATCTCTCCAGTCCGACGGTGACGCGGGACAGCTTGCCCTCGCGGCGCACCTCGAGCCTGACCCGGTCACCCGGCTCCCTGCGGGTCGCCACCGCGATGACGTCCGAGGTCAGGTGCACCGGCTGGCGTGCGGCACTGACGATCACGTCGCCCTTGCGGAGCTTGCCGTCGGCGGGGCTGCCTGGCACGACCGCGGCGACCCGGGCGCCGGCACCGGTGATGGTCACCTCCCGACCCGCGGCGCGTAGCCCCACGGCCGCCGCGATGCGGGTGCTCTCCGCGAACAGCGCGCGCTGAGCCTGGAAGTACTCGCGGGGCTGGGAGCCGCTGGGGATCACCTCGTCGCGAGGCAGCAGCGTCAGGTCGTCATCGATCCAGGCCTGGACAAAACCCACGGCGCTGGGCTGGGACAGCGCCACCGTGGTGAGGAGAAACCGCCCGGAGAGCGGGTCCTCGCGCTGGGAGCCGCCGAAGGAGACCCGCTCGCCGACGGCGAGCGCCTCGCCCGGGCGGATCACGAAGTAGGGCAGCACGATGCCGGTCGCCGCCCACACCAGGGCCAGAATGAGCAGGCCCGCGATGAGAACCCGCTTCACGGGTCGCCGCATGCCGGGAGCCCCCTCTCGACGGCGTTCCAGGAGCGCAGAACCACGTTCGGGTGTCTCCCTTGCCTTCTCGTCGACAGGTCTGGACCGCAAGCCGAAGCCGCGCGGACGCGGCGCCTAGCCTCCATGATCGTACGAGGCGCCCCGGCGGGCACGCGCGGCGCGTCCGGGCGGGTCCTCGCGTGCGATCCGGGGATCATCCGAGCAGGGACACCGTGCAAGGGGACACCCTGTATCACGAGTGGTATCCGACCCCGAGGAGGCTGGCACAGATGGCCGGACCGTACCCGCAGTACGAGCCGATCGAGCCCTACGACAAGGGGATGCTCGATGTCGGCGAGGGCAACCTCGTGTACTGGGAGGTCTGCGGCAACCCGGCCGGCAAGCCCGCGCTCGTCGTCCACGGCGGGCCGGGGTCAGGATGCACGGCCGGGGTACGCCGGTACTTCCACCCGGACCGGTACCGGGTCATCCTCTTCGACCAGCGCGGCTGCGGCCGGAGCACACCTCACGCGAGCGATCCCACGACCGACATGCGCCACAACACCACCGAGCATCTGATCGCCGACATCGAGCGCCTGAGGGAACACCTGGGCATCGAGCGGTGGCTGCTCTACGGCGGCTCGTGGGGTTCCACGCTGATCCTGGCCTACGCTGAACGCCACCCGCACCTGGTGTCGCAGATCGTCATCCCCGGCGTCACCACGGCCCGCCGCTCGGAGATCGACTGGCTCTACCGGGGGGTCGGCCGGTTCTTCCCCGAGCAGTGGGAACGCTTCCGCGCCGGAGCCCCGGGCGTGCCGGGCGACGGCGACGTCGTCGGAGTCTATGCGCGCCTCATGGAAGACCCCGACCCCACGGTGCGGGAGAAGGCCGCGAACGCATGGTGCGCCTGGGAGGACGCAGTGGTCTCGCTAGAGCCGGCGGGCCCCCCAGCCCTTACGGCGGCCGCCCCCCGGCCGCTCGGCTGGCTCTGGCCCGGACCTGCGCGCACTACTTCTCTCACGGCGCATGGCTGGAGGAGGGCGCATTGCTGCGCGACGCCGGCCGCCTGGCCGGGATCCCGGGCGCACTGATCCACGGCCGCCTCGCCCGAGCCTGGCCCGACGCGCAGCTGTTCGTCATCGACGAGGCAGGGCATCTGGGCAACGACCGGACGCGCGCCCGAGTGCGTGACGCGCTCGACAGGTTCGCCTGCCAGTGAGATTCTCCCGATCCCGTCACTGGCTGCTACATCCCGAACCCATAGGTCACCCCCGCCACATGACCACCACCTAGGGTAATCAAACGATAGCGCTCAGTGGCACTTACTTGACATAATGTCCATTATCGGCGAAAAAATGAGAAGAGTTGTTCGTGCAAGTCAGATGCCATTTCGAGCCACTCTGGCGCCCGCTGATAATGGTCTTCGGTCAGCAGGTCGAGGACGTCGTCGCGCTGACCTGGGACGACATCATGGTGACTGACGACCTGGTCACCGTCACGCTAGGGAGCTTCGCGATCGCCTTGAAGGATCCGCTCCAGCCGAACAGCAACTGGGTCTTCCGAGGTCACTCCCCGGCCAACACATTAACGCGATGCACCTGCGCGACCGATTCCGGCGTCGCCTGTTCGGCACCCGCGCAGCCAGACTCGGCACCCTTCATGAGCTGACCAAGCTCGCCCCGGTCGCGATCATCGCCGAAGCCCTCGGCTACAGCCCGAAGACCGTCGAGAGTCACGCGACCACTTCCGGCGCCGACTACGCCCGATACGTCGGCGCGATCCTCGGTGACCGGTAGCGCAGGAAGTGGTGCCAGCCAGGTCGCGTGCTCGGGCCGTGAGGTGCCGCCGGAGCTCGTCGGGCCGACGGCGCCCTTCGAGTGCTGTCGCTCACTCGATCCTGGGCACGTAGTTAACCGATGAGCTTCAGCAGGTGCGTTGCCTGGCCCTCAGTCGTGCCAGGCGGATTGCGGAGAAAGCCGCCGTTGCCGCGCCAGCCTGCCTTCGAGGTGAAGCGGTTGTGCGAGGTCATCGAGGTCTCGCGGTCTTCGTTCTACGCCTGGCTCGCTGCCGTGCACCCGCACGCGCCCAACACGGTCAGGGACGCGCCGGGTAGTGCAGTGAAGCGAGTAGCTGACTGTGCAGGATGGCGTTCGAGTACAGGCCGCCGCCGTGATCGCTCGCACGTCCACCGGTTCGATCGGTGAAGCGGCCGCCGGCTTCCTCGACAAATCAGAACCCATGGCGCGTGATCCCATGTGTGGTAGCGCTCGGCCAAGAACGCATCGATCTCGCCACGAACGAGCTCGACCAGCGGCAGCGGGCTCGCCGGTGGGTGAGCCGCACTCGGTCGGAGGCGATCTCTGGACTCGTTGTCCAGAGCATCGAGCACGGCATCAGCGAGCGTCGACGTCGTACTGACCTCGAGGAGCCGCGTCGTGCTCTCCTCGCGTGGCCAGGACGACTCGAAGGAACCGCCACCTCGGGT
>JBOHCZ010000029.1:0-10379 GCA_050699195.1 Streptomycetales bacterium | reverse complement strand
GCCGCGGCGTGCTCGGCGGCCTGCCCCGGCGCGGCGGGGCCTTCGTGGGGAGCAGGGAGTCCTCCGCCCACAAGCACAAAGCCGACCCCGACCAGATCGCGTGCAGCACGAGCATGCGCATCACGCTACAGGTGCAGGACACGCCGTTGCGTAACCCTCCCGGCGCTGATCCGCCGATCCTTGCGTGGAGTGCACCCCCCACTCGCCGTAGCCGAGCCCGACCACGCTGAGGGCTCGATAGAGCCCCTCGATCGTCAGCGTTCCGGCGGCGCCTTCCGCCATACTGCGCCCCGCCCGGTTCCGTCCGGAGCCACTACCCGCTCCGCCTTGAGTTGCTCGAGCACAAGGCGGATCGTCTGGTCGCTCACACCGGGTAGTGCCGTTCGCACATTGGCAAGACGGAACATCGGCGGAGCGTGCTCGACTATGTACTCCCGCACCCGCTCCTGCTTCGTCCCCCTGGTCCGTTCCGAGGCCGCGCGACGGGCGAAAGTCTCATACGCGGCAGCCAGAATGTTGACGAAGTACGACAACCAGGGCCACGGATCGGCAGCGTCCTCGGGCCAGTCGTGTGTCGATCGCAGCAGTGACTCGTAGTAGGAATCCGCGGAATCCGCGGACTCCGCGATCAGCTCCTCCAGGGACACCCATCGGCACACCTCGTAGCCCGCGTCGAGCAACAACGCGTTCGCCAGAGCTCGGGCGACGCGGCCGTTGCCGTCAACGAACGGGTGAATGACGAGCAGGTCGAGAACGCCCAGGCCGATGAGCAGAACGGGATGATGTCGCCCGTCCTGCCGTGCCGCTCTGTATCGATCGATCAGATCGGCGAGGTAGAACTCCGTCCGGGCGGCTGGCACCGGGACGAATCTCACCTCGACCGAGCCGTCGGGAGACCGGTCGACGACCAGGTTGTCCGAAGTCTTCAGATGGCCACCCTCGACATCCGTCTCCGACCAGAGCATTCGATGCAGGTGCAGGACGAGGCCGGTGTTGAGCGGTCGCCAGTCCTCCCGGAACAGGTAGTCGAGGGCCTTCCGATACCCGGCAAGTTCCTGCTCGCTGCGGTTGCGCAGCACCCTGGCCTTGCCGTCGATGATGCTGGAGGCGCGCTCGGCGTCCGCCACGACGACACCTTCGATCGCGGAGGACGCGGTGATGCTCTGGACCCGGGCCCGGTTCGCGAGCTCGGTGAGCAGGGCAGGAAGCTGATTGCGGTACAGAGCCTCGCTGCCGCGGCCGGTGTCGATCGTCCGCAGGCGCACGACCACCTCGGCGGGGACCTGCCCGATCAGCCGGTCGAGATCAGCGAAGGAACGCAACAGAACCTCCCAACGAACCCGATAATGATGCTAACAGTGTCCACTCTTAGCATCATTATCGGGTTTACCAGCAGGTTGCCTCCTGGGAGCCCGACGTGCCCACCACGTCGCACTCCGACCCAGACTCACTGCCGCACGAAGGGGAATCGCCTCCCGATTCGCCCTGGAGCGGGACCGTTTCAACTGCAGCCGCTGGTGCTGCCGCAGCCCTCGCACACGTAGCAGCTGCCCGCCGGGCGCATCTTCGTGCCGCAGGTGAAGCACAGCGGCGCGTCGGCGCTGCGCCCGTGCTGCGACTCGACGAGCTCCGTGGACGAACGCACCTGACCCGGGACCGCCCGAGCCGCCCGCGCTGTCGGCGCCTCGCCAGGCTCCTCCCGTGGCGCGGACTGGGCGAGCTGCGCGACGTCGACCTCCTCCTCACCTGAAGAACCACCGCCGCCCTCCAGCTGACCCCGCCGCTCGTCGGCGGAGTAGATGCCGAGCGCCGCCCGCGTGTCGTAGGGCAGGTGGTCGAGCGCCAGCCGCCGGAAGATGTAGTCGACGATGGAGTGCGCGATCCGCACATCCGGATCGTCGGTCATGCCCGCCGGGTCGAACCGCATGTTCACGAACTTCGAGACGTAGGTCTCGAGCGGAACGCCGTACTGCAGTGCGACCGACACCGCGACGGAGAACGCGTCCATCAGCCCGGCCAGCGTCGAGCCCTGCTTCGACATCTTGAGGAAGACCTCGCCCAGACCGTCATCGGGGTAGGTGTTCGCGGTCATGTACCCCTCGGCGCCACCCACGCTGAACGAGGTCGTCGTGCCGGTACGGCTCTTGGGCAGGCGCCTGCGGACGGGTCGCTGCTCGGGCTCCTCCTCGGCCCGGCCCCGGGCCTGCTGCTCGCCCTTGCCGGCCGAGAGCGGCTGGCCGACCTTGCAGTTGTCGCGGTACACGGCCAGCGCCTTGCAGCCGAGTTTCCAGCCCTCCAGGAAGACCCCCTCGATGTCCTCGACGGTGGCCTGCTCCGGCAGGTTGATGGTCTTGCTCACCGAGCCGCTCAGGAACGGCTGGACGGCGGCGATCATCTGGACGTGTCCCATGGGAGCGATGGCGCGCTCGCCCATCGCGCAGTCGAAGACCTCGTAGTGCTCCATGCGCAGCCCCGGCGCGTCGATCACGTGGCCGTGCTCGGCGATGTACTCGACGATCGCCTCGATCTGCTCCTGCTGGTAGCCGAGCTTGGTGAGGGCGCGGGGTACGGTCTGGTTGACGATCTGCATGGAGCCGCCGCCGACGAGCTTCTTGAACTTGACCAGTGCGAGGTCGGGCTCGATGCCCGTGGTGTCGCAGTCCATCATCAGCCCGATGGTGTTGTGGCTCACGAAGCCGGCGGCGACATAGGTGAGGCCCTCGGGCACCGACAGGTCGTACGTCGGCTGCACGCCGCCGTCCTCGTTGCGCGCAACCCGCTCGAACACGTAGTCGCGGTCACCGTGGTCAGGCCCGTACTGCGGGAGCAGTCTCGCCTTGCGCTCCCCGACGAAGCCGACGAGCTCGTCGAAAACGATCGCGTCGCCGAGATTGCGCAGGGCGATCTGGAACCTCGGCCCGTGCGGGCCACTCGTCTCGCTGGTCGTCGTCGCCAACCCGAGCGCGAGCAGCAGCGTCCTGATCTCCCCGGCGAAGCGCTCCGACGCGATGGACAGGGCAGGCGCCCCGCCGGTCACCGAGCCCTCCGCCTCGAACAGGCCGCGCAGGAACGCGGAGTAGACGTCCGGGTCGTTCGCCTCCAGCAGGACGGATGGCACCCGCGGTGTCCACGCCTTGCCGGCGTGGTCGACCCCGGGCAGATCCTTCGCGAAACCGGCCGCCTGCCACCAGCGGGCGAGACGCCTCGACGGCAGGACTACCTCGTGGCGGCCCCCCCGCGACGTGGCGGTCGGCTCGAGGTCGAACAGCTCCTTGGACAGCACGCGCAGCCGCTCGACGACGTCGAGATCGGCACCGGGCACGCCGAACCTGACGTGCCCGGTGCGCAGGCTGCCGCCGCCCACGAAGTAGCCGACGAGCTCGGCCAGCCCGGGCGTCACCTCGCCGGGGACACCCAGCCGGTCATCACCCGAGCGGCCTGCCTGTTCGAGCGCCGGCAGCGGAACGCGGGCCGGCTCCCCCACGAAGGTGCCCGCCTGCAGGGGCAGGAGGTCGCCGGGCTCGATGGCCGCGAGGCGCTTCCACACCCATGAGCCGGTCCCGGGTTCGACGACCTTGACCCGGTGCGTCAGCGTGCCGTGGATCCGGTAGCCACCCTCGGTGACGACCCGGCGCGTCGGCTCCTCGCCGTTGACGAAGAACCGTGTGGCCCGGCGTGCGCCCTTGTCGGTGGACACCTCGACGTCCAGGTCCTGCCAGCGGTCGCCGTAGACATCTCCGAGCTCGGACAGCCGGACGAGGCCGCGGCTGGTCGTGACCAGGGTGTCCCCGGCCAGACACCCGGTGGGGGCGAGCACCGACGCCTGGGCGTTGCGCCAGCCGTTCTTTTCGCCGGTGGTGAGGCAGGCCTTCCACGCCTTCGTCGCGGCCCTGAGGACGATCTTGTCCGTGGCGTTGACCGAACGGATCGCGTCGTTCGCCGCCGCGTGCTTGCGCATGACGCGGGTGTGGCCCTCTGCGTTGCGCGGGTAGCCCTCGTACGGGCCGACCACGCCGGCGATCTCAGCCGACCGCTGGTACGCGGTGCCGGTCATCAGCGACGTGATCGCGGCGGCCATCGCCCGGCCACCCTCGGAGTCATACCCGTGACCGGTGGCCATCAGCAGCGCGCCGAGGTTGGCGTAGCCGATGCCGAGCTGGCGGTAGGCCTTGGTGGTGTCGCGGATGGGGGTGGTCGGGAAGTCGGCGAAGCAGATGGAGATGTCCATGGCCGTGATGACGAGCTCGACGGTCTTGGCGAAGCGCTCCGCGTCGAACGTGTCGTCGTCTGAGAGGAACTTCAGCAGGTTCAGCGACGCGAGGTTGCACGAGGAGTTGTCGAGGTGCATGTACTCGCTGTTGTGCACCACGACACCGGTTTGCCCACCATCGGTGACGACGAAGTTGTGCGTCCCGGCGACCTCGAGGTCGTACACCGGGACCGGCTCGGCCAGGTCCACAGTCTCGACGGCGGCGACTCGCACATCCCCGTCGACGGGCACCAGGCTCAGCCCGGGCATCAGGTGCCGGGCCTGGACCCAGCCCGCCGGTGTCAGGAAGCGGTGCTCGGGGGTGCACCGCAACCGCAGCCCGGTGTCCGCGACGACGTCGACGAGCGAGGCCGTGTACCCGGCGATCCAGGCCCTGCTGACAATGCCGCTGGCCAGCTCGCCTGAGGTCATGTCACGGCTCGGCACGCGCACCCGCTCGCCCGCGTCGAGGCTCTTGACCAGCTGCTCGAAAGCGACGGGGCCAGCCTCGGTGACCACGAGCGTGTCGGCTGTGAAGCAGCAGGGGTTGGACGCCGTGATGCGGCCGGTCTCCGGGCAGGTGTGCCAGTCGTTGATCGTGTCGTCGTACTGGACCCCCGGGTCGGCACACGCCCAGGCCGCCTGCGCCATCGAACGGAAGAGCTTGCGCGCGTCGACGCTCTCGAGCGCCTCGCCTGTGGTGCGCGAGTGCAGGCCGAAGGCGTCGCCGCGCTCGACCGCCCGCATGAACTCGTCGGAGACCCGGACGGAGTTGTTCGCGTTCTGGTACTGCACGGACGTGATGTCCGCGCCGCCGAGGTCCATGTCGAACCCGGCGTCGCGCAGGACGCGGACCTTCTCCTCCTCGCGGGCCTTGGTCTCGATGAACTCCTCGACGTCGGGATGGTCGACGTCGAGGACCACCATCTTGGCCGCGCGCCGGGTGGCCCCGCCGGACTTGATCGTGCCGGCGGACGCATCGGCCCCGCGCATGAACGAGACCGGCCCCGAGGCGTTGCCCCCCGAGGAGAGCAGCTCCTTGCTCGACCGCAGCCTGGAGAGGTTGATCCCCGAGCCGGAGCCGCCCTTGAAGATCATCCCCTCCTCGCCGTACCAGTTCAGGATCGACGCCATCGTGTCGTCGACCGACAGGATGAAGCAGTTGTGCACCCGAACGTTCCCGGCCAGATACTCCCCGCTCTCGGTCTGGATGTCGTAGACCGGCATCCGCCCGAGCTGCTCCACGCCAGCGATCTCGAGCCGCTTCGTTGCTTTCGCACCGCGCCCCGGGATCGCAAAGCCGTTCTCCAGCTTCGTCGCCTTGTTGAGGTCGATGAAACCAATCTCATCCGCGAAGACGCGGCGATCGCCCGCGTTCTGAATCCTGAGCGACCAGCACCCTTTGCGAGTGGGACGGGCGTCCTTCTTGAAGCCCACGCGAGCGAATATTCCGAAGCGCAGGAGCAGGAGCTGCAGCCCTCGAACCAACTCTTCCGCGATCATGTCGAGTGCGACGAGCGTCGACCGACCGCGGGCACCCACGTATCCCTCGGACTGAAAGATACTGCGCAGGTAGGCAGCAACGACGGGGAGCGGCGCCGTGAACAGATGGGGAGGCACAACCATGTCAGTTCCGCGCGCACGAAGGCCCCACTTCTCGACGAAACCGTCAAGAACTCTCCCGTAGAGACGGACGCGACGACAGTCCAGACGCTCATCACGAGTGTGAACATGACTCACGTGTCGGTGAACCTCGGGGAACACCATGTCGACGGCGCCGAGCACCCAATCCAGCTCGGCCTGATTGACCGTGATCGCTTCGATGGTGAGCGAGGTGTTCGTGCCGGTGTACTGCGCTACGAAGCCACCGGATTGAAGCCAGCCTGCGAGTGCCGCCTCCGCGATCTCGCGCGTCTCGATCTCTTTCTCCCCGTACGAGCCACGCCGGTGCCACTCAAGCTGATCGCCTGGCCGCAGCTCACCCGCACAGACGAACGTTCCTGTCCCCTGACCTGTGGCCTTCCAGACGAGGTGGTCAGCGGTGACGTCGAGCGCGTAACCCGCCTTGGTGTGCAGGCGAAGGACGTCCTTCTCGCCGTTGGCCTTGGTGGCCACGATACGTGTGAGTCCGTTCGCGTCGTACACCTTGGCGCCGACGGCATCGTCTGCCACGAGCTCGCCGATAGGGACTAGCCCTCCAGGGGTGCTCACCAGCGCGTCGTAGGGTTGGCACGCGCTGACCTGCTGGGGCGCGCTGGTGCCGACGTTGAACCAGACGGGCGAGTTGAAGCTGAAGATCTGGTGGAGCAGGGCGTACGTCAGCTCGTGCTCGAAGATCTCGGCCTCGCCGTCGGCCGCGAAGTACCCGTGCTCCTCGCCGGCCGCGACGTAGCTGCGCACCACGCGGTCGATGACCTGCTTGAGGCTCCACTCACGCTGGGGGGTGCCCACCGCACCGCGGAAGTACTTGGACGTGACGATGTTGACGGCGTTCACCGACCAGGAGTCGGGGAACTCCGCCCCGCGCTGCTCGAAGTTGACCGAGCCGTCCCGCCAGTTGGTCATGACGACGTCGCGGCGCTCCCAGGTCACCTGGTCGTAGGGGTGCACCCCCGCCGTGGTGTGGATGCGCTCGAACCTCAGCCCCTTGGCGCGCCTTCCGGATGCCTTGCCGGGCCCGCGCCCCGAGCCGCTCACCGTTTCGGTCATTCCCCGTGTCCTCCTCGCGAACGCGCCGTACGGCATGCCGGAGACCGGCACCGCACCCCTCTTGACCCTCTTAACCCTTTTGCGTCGTCGACGTCTAGATCGTGCGCGCGTGACCCGGCTCGACCGTGGTCTCGCCATGTTCGGCGCGCAACAGTGCGATCTCGCCCTCGAAGTCTGTGAGCGACTCGAACCCCCGGTAGACCGAGGCGAACCGCAGGTAGGCCACCTCGTCGAGCTCGCGGAGCGGACCGAGGATCTCGAGACCCACGTCGTGGGCGTTGACCTCGGCACAGCCACGTGCCCGTATCGCCTCCTCGACCCGCTGTGCGAGCAGAGCGAGGTCGTCTTCGTTCACCGGCCGGCCCTGGCACGCCTTGCGCACACCCGTGACGATCTTCGCCCGGCTGAAGGGCTCCGTGGCGCCGCTGCGCTTGACGACGAGCAACGCGGCGGTCTCGACGGTCGTGAAGCGTCGGCCGCAATCCGGACAGGAGCGGCGGCGCCTGATCGCCGCACCGTCGTCGGCCACGCGGCTGTCAACCACACGGCTGTCGGAGTACCGACAGAATGGGCAATGCATGACTCGGCTCGCTCTTCTGACGTTCAATCACAACTTGTAGATGACTTACATCCCTGTAACTACTACATCTAGGGGAACACTAGCTGCCGAGGCGCCCGAGAGCAAGTCGCCATGCCGGACCGCGCGTCACCCGCCCGCGTCCACCGCGGCCGGCACGGAGATCCGCTGCCCCACCTGCAGGCCCGGGCCTTCGAGGGCGTTGAACTCCATGATGCGGACGATGGTCTTGCGGGGATCGACACCGGGAGCGGTCCGCCGGGCGATGGTCCAGAGCGTGTCGCCGGGCTCGACCGTGACGACACGGTGCGGCGGGACCGCCCCCCGCTCCGACGTCGCGACCCCGACTCCTCCGGCCGGCAGGAACATCCCCAGCAACGCCAGCCCCGCACACGCCACGACGACGCGTCCGCGGCGCGTGAGACGCACGGGCGGGCGAGGGCGGGCGGAGGACTCGGCACGGCGGGAGAGAGCGGCACTCATCGCTTCCTCCTCGATAGGAACTCGCGGAAGACTCTCGAACAGATGTTCGAATCGAACACCCGTACGATTTTGTACACCCGACGGGCGGCGAAGTCACGTGCCTGTCGAACATATGTTTGAATCGTGCGTGAGATCGGTCTACGGTTTCAGCAACGGTCCGATCACGGAGAGGGACGGTCGTGGGCAGCAGGCGACGAGACCAGCCCGGGGGCGCGCGGGTACATGACTTCCCCGACGGCCCGGCCGACGAGTCGGGCCTCACCCCCAGGCAGCGCAAGGTGCTCGAGGTGATCCGCGACTCCGTCGGGCGGCGTGGTTACCCACCGAGCATGCGTGAGATCGGCGATGCCGTCGGGCTGACCAGCACCTCGTCGGTGTCGCACCAGCTGGCGGCGCTGCAGCGGAAGGGCTTTCTGCGCCGCGACCCGCACCGCCCGCGAGCCTTCGTCGTCCGCGCCCCAGACGATGGGGCCCGGCCGGCCACCGGCGGGGCATCGCAAGACGACGCCGAGTCCACCGGGACGGCCTTGGCCGGACGAGCGCTCGACACGCCGTCCTACGTCCCCCTCGTGGGACGCATCGCCGCGGGTGGTCCGATCCTCGCCGAGCAGGCCATCGATGACGTCTTCGCACTCCCCCGCCAGCTCGTCGGCGAGGGCACGCTGTTCCTGCTCCAGGTGACCGGTGACTCCATGGTCGACGCGGCCATCTGTGACGGCGACTGGGTCGCTGTCAGGCAGCAGCCCGAGGCCGAGTCGGGCGAGATCGTCGCCGCGATGATCGAAGGCGAGGCCACGATCAAGACGTTCAGGAAGCGCGAGGGCCACGTCTGGCTGATGCCCCACAACCCGGCCTTCGCGCCGATCCCGGGCGACGAGGCGTCGATACTCGGCCGGGTGGTCGCGGTGCTGCGCCGGGTGTGACGGTCCCGCAGCGGACGCCGGTTCGCTGACTTGCCAGACTCGGCTGCAGCACCCCCGTCACGAGCTCTCGGGCCGGACGTCAGCGGGGTCGAGGTCCGGGCGCAGCCCGCGCCACACGGGGTGGCGGAGCCTCCCGTCCCGCGTCCAGTGGGCGAAGGTCACCTCTGCCACGTAGTGCGGCGTCACCCAGCGGGCGTCACTGGCCTCCGCCTTCGGCACCGGGGTGTCGAGGGGGCTCGAGGAGCGCTCGATGCTTTGCAGCCGCGCGCTCAGGTCGTCGAGCATCTCCTCGGTGAAGCCGGACCCGACCCTGCCCACGTAGCCGAGGCCGTCCGCGGTCTGCACGGCCAGCAGCAGGGAACCCACCGTGCCCGACCGGCGCCCGGTCCCTGGCCGCCACCCGACCACGACCACCTCCTGGGTACGGAGGCTCTTGACCTTCAGCCAGGACCGGGAGCGGCTTCCGGGCTCGTAGGGCGCGTCGAGTCGCTTCGCGACGACGCCCTCGAGCCCCTGCTCACGACTGGCCGTCTGCGCCGCCTCCCCGGCTCCCGGGAAGTACGGCGGCGTCTGCCAGTGGCTGCCGGCCAGTTCCAGCCCCTCCAACAGCGCGCGGCGCTCACCATAGGGCAACGCCACCGTGGAACGGCCGTCGATGTGGAGCAGGTCGAACAACAGGTAGGTGACGGGGACGCTGCGCCTGATCCGGCGGATCTCCGCGGGGCTGGTGAGATGCATGCGCCGTTGGAGGGCGCCGAAGCTCGCGCTGCCGGTGTCGTCGAAGGCGACGATCTCACCGTCGAGAACGCACTGGCTGCTGCCCAGCGTCGCGCCAAGTCCCTGCAGCTCGGGATAGGTCGCAGTGATCTCGCGATCGTTGCGGCTCATCAGCCGCAGCCGTCCGCCCTCCACATAGGCGATCGCGCGCAGGCCGTCCCACTTCATCTCGACGCCCCAGCGATCCTCATCCGCCGGGCCCGGCAGGGCGCCGGCGGTCGCGAGCATCGGTCGTACGAGCCTCGGCAGCGGCGCCCACCCGGGGGGCGGTGGATCCATCCGGTGGATCATCCAGTTGTCGCCGTCGGTCTGGAACAGCACGTATCGCCCGGATGCCCGGGCCCCGTGCAGCACGACCTGCACCTCGTCCGCGCGCCACTTCTCGGTCTCGTACCTACCGCCGTCCCAGATCGAGATCGCACCCGCGCCGTACTCCCCCCGCGGGATCACACCTTCGAAGGTGGCGTACTCCAGTGGATGGTCCTCGGTGTGCACCGCGAGGTGGTCACGTGCCGGGTCGAGCGGGACGCCCCGGGGAAGCGCCCAGGAGACCAGCACTGCGTCACGTTCGAGGCGGAGATCCCAGTGCAGCCGCCGCGCGTGGTGCTCCTGGACGACGAAGGTGTCGCCGCCGCCTCGAGCCCGGGGCCCACCGGAAGGC
>JBOHCZ010000028.1:0-5937 GCA_050699195.1 Streptomycetales bacterium | reverse complement strand
GCCGCACCCCTTCGCCGCCGGGGCGGACGAGCTGCGGAGACACCTCACGGGCCCGGATCCCGATGATCTTCTCCCGGGCGCGCGGGCAGGTGAGCTCGCCCTGCTGCTGCCGTCCGGCAAGCCGGGGCCCCTCCCGTCCCCGGAACTGGTCCGTGACCCGGGAAACACCCCGGAGGTCGACAGCCCGCGCACGCTCACGCCGTGGCTGGTCCCGACTCTCCGGTTGTACGCACAGGACGGACTCGAGATGCTGCTCCGCGCGGCGGAGGAACGCGCCGATGCCGTGCCCGGCGCCGTGCCCGGAGCGTCGTTGCGCTTCCTCGCTGAGACGGCGCGGCTGGCCACCGACCTCGTGGGCGGGGGTCGCGTGTTGCCTGCCCTGGCCCCCGGGGACGGCGCGCACGTGGCCTGGTGGCGTGCCGTGCCGGGCGACGGCGAGCAGGAGCGGCTGCGCTTGCTGGCGCGGGCGATGCCGCCGGTGTGTCGCGCAGAGCACACTCGCGGCCGGTCTGAGGGCCGCGCCGCGGGGGAGGTGCTGCTCGAGGCCGTGGACGCGCTGGCGGAAGCTGCGGCCCGGCGCGCCCTGAAGCGGGCCGGGACCGGGAAGGGCCCGCACGCACGGGTGCGAGGCGCCAGCACTCCAGAGCGGTGGCTCGCCGCCTTGGCGGCCGGGGACGGGCGGTTCGAGGCCGACCCGGACGAGGTGGCGGAACTCCACGATGAGCTGGACGCCTGGCACGAGGCCGCGGACTCCCTGACCGGTTCGGTACGGGTGTGCTTCCGCCTGCTCCAGCCGCCGGACGAGGAACCTGAGGGCTCGTGGGTTCTCGAGTTCCTGCTGCAGGCCGCGGACGATCCGAGCCTCGTGGTGCCCGCGGCCGAGGTGTGGCAGGCCGGGGGCACCCCCACGGCCTTCACCCGGCGGATCGACTATCCGCAGGAGGCGCTGCTCGGCGGGCTCGGCCGGGCCAGCCGCCTCTACCCTGAGCTCGAACGGGAGTTGCGTGCATCGCATCCGCAGGCCCTCGACCTTGACGCGCAGGACGCCCACCACTTCTTGCGGACGGCCGCGCCGATGCTGTCGCAGGCGGGCTTCGGTGTGCTGCTGCCCTCCTGGTGGGGGAGACCCGCAGGGCGTCTGGGTGCCCGGCTGACGGCGCGCAGCCCGCAGCCGGCCAACGGCGCCGTGGTGTCGCAGCGGCTCGGGATGGAGCAGCTGCTCGACTACCGGTGGGATCTCGCGCTGGGCGACGAACCTCTCACGGAGGAGGAGCTCGCGGAGCTGGCCGGGCTGAAGGTGCCCCTCGTCCGGCTGCGCGGGCAGTGGGTCGAGCTGGACCCGGACCGCCTCGCCGCGGGCCTGGACCTGCTGGAGCGCGGCCGCACTGGCGAGATGCGGGCGGGTGAGGTCCTGCAGGCCGCCCTGCACCCTGACGAGGTGATGGAAGGCGGGCTTCCCGTCCTCGGGGTACATGCCGAGGGCTGGTTGGGCGACCTGCTGTCCGGGGGGCTCGAGCACCGGCTGGAGCCTGTGACCACGCCCGCGGGCTTCGAGGGCACCCTTCGGCCGTACCAGCAGCGCGGTCTGGCCTGGCTGTCGTACCTGGGTGAGCTGGGTCTCGGAGCCTGCCTGGCGGACGACATGGGGCTGGGGAAGACCCCCCAGACGCTCGCCGTACTGGCGACGGACCGTGCCGCCGGGACCCTGGGACCCACCCTGCTGGTCTGCCCGATGTCGGTCGTCGGCAACTGGCAGCGGGAAGTGGAGCGGTTCACGCCGGGGCTGCGGGCCTACGTGCACCACGGCGCGGACCGCCGCAGCGGGGAAGAGCTGGCTGCGGCGGCCGGGCAGGCCGACCTCGTCATCACGACATACGCCCTGGCGGCGCGCGACCGCGAGGACCTGTCCGGGGTCGAGTGGCGGCGCGTGGTGCTCGACGAGGCCCAGAACATCAAGAACAGCGGGTCGCGGCAGTCCCAGGCGGTGCGGGCCCTCCGGGCGCCGCAGAAGGTCGCGCTGACCGGTACTCCGGTGGAGAACCGCCTGTCCGAGTTGTGGTCGATCATGGACTTCCTGAACCCCGGGCTGCTCGGGTCGGCTCGCGGTTTCCGCGCGCGCTTCGCAGTGCCGATCGAGCGGCGCGGCGATGACGAGGCGGCGGAGCTGCTGAAGCGCGTCACGGGACCGTTCGTGCTGCGGCGGCTCAAGACCGACCGCCTGATCATCGGCGACCTGCCGGACAAGCTCGAGATGAAGGTCTACTGCAACCTGACCATCGAGCAGGCATCGCTGTATCAGGCGGTCGTCGACGACATGCTGGCCAGGATCGAGCAGAGCGAGGGCATCGAACGCAAGGGCCTGGTGCTCGCCACGATGGTCAAGCTCAAGCAGGTGTGCAACCATCCCGGGCACCTGCTGCGCGACGGGTCGCGGGTTGCCGGACGCTCCGGGAAGCTGGCGCGGCTCGAGGAGACCCTCGAAGAGGTCCTGGCCGAGGGGGAGAAGGTGCTCTGCTTCACCCAGTTCGCGGAATTCGGGGAGCTGTTGCGGGCCTACCTCGCCGGCCGGTCCGGCCGGGAGGTGCTCTACCTCCACGGCGGCACTCCGAAGCGGGCGCGCGACGCCATGGTCGAGCGCTTCCAGGATCCGGGCGGTCCCCCGATCTTCGTGTTGTCCCTCAAGGCCGGCGGCACCGGGCTCAACCTCACCGCCGCGAACCACGTGATCCACGTCGACCGGTGGTGGAACCCCGCGGTCGAGGACCAGGCAACCGACCGGGCGTTCCGGATCGGCCAGCGACGCGACGTCCAGGTGCGCAAGTTCGTCTGCGTCGGCACGGTCGAGGAGCGTATCGACACCATGATCGAAGAGAAGAGGGCGCTCGCGGAGCGGATCGTCGGCACCGGCGAGGACTGGCTCACCGGGCTGTCGGTGGACCAGTTGCGTGACGTGGTGGCGCTGTCCTCCGATGCGGTGTCGGAGTAGCCATGAGCCGGTGGAGTGACGGGTTCCCGCCGCCGTCCCGCCCGTTGCGCGTCGAGGGCGGCATCAAAGCCCGGAGCAAGCGCGGCGCGATCGCGCAGACCTGGTGGTCGGGGCGCTTCATCGGGCTGCTCGAGTCCTTCGGGATGGGCCCCCGGCTCTCGCGCGGGCGTAGCTACGCGCGGGCCGGCCAGGTTCTCGACCTGTGCACGGAGCCGGGGGCCGTGACCGCGACCGTGCAGGGCTCGCGGGCACGCCCGTACCGCGTCCGCATCGAGCTGACGCCGTTCCGCGAGGCCGGCTGGGCGCGGGTGGAGGAGGTGCTCGCAGGTCAGGCGCTGTTCTCCGCCAAGTTGCTCGCGGGCGATATGCCGCCGGATGTCGAGGAGGCTCTCGAGGACGCGGGGGTCGCCCTTTTCCCGCGCTCTGCCCGCGACCTGGCGATGATGTGCTCCTGCCCGGACTGGGCGATCCCGTGCAAGCACCTCGCGGCGACCTTCTACCTGTTCGCGGAGGAGCTCGACGCCGATCCCTTCCTGCTCTTCGTCTGGCGTGGCCGCACGAGGAACGCGCTGCTCGACCGGCTGCGGGCGCTGCGAGGCGCCCCTGGGCCGGCGGCCGCACGGGAGGATCCAAGCTGGCGGTCTGCGATGGACGAGGGGGTACTCCCGCTCACCGCATGCCTCGAGGTGTTCTGGACGCACGCCGCCGACCTCGCCGGCGTCCGGCGCCCCGAGCCTTCGGCGTCCAGCCCCGACCTGCTGCTCCGGCAGTTGGATCCACCGGACGTCGAGATCCGCGGTCGCGGCCTGGTGGAGATTCTGCGCCCCTGGTACGCCGACATGGCGGCCGCAGAGCCCGACCCCGTTCGGCCACGTGGCGGCCCATGCGGGAGATCAGCCGCGCAGGTGTGAAGCGCCGTTGAGGTCGAGGACCGTCCCGCTGGCGTACTCCGCCTCGGGCGAGGCGAGGTAGAGCACAGCTGCGGCGACCTCCTCGGGGCGCGCGGTGCGGCCGAACGGGCTCTGTGCCCGGATGCGCTCGCCATCTGGTCCGTGCAGCGCCGCGGCGGCCATGTCGGTCTCGACGAAGCCGGGTGCGACCGTGCTCACGGCGATCCCGCGCGGAGCGAGGGCGCGTGCGAGTGACCCCGCGAGCGCGTTGAGCCCGGCCTTGCTCGCGCCGTAGGCCGGGTGGTCGGGCTCCCCCCGGAATGCCCCCCTCGACGACACGTTGACGATGCGCCCGCCGGCGGGCATGTGCCGCACCGCGCACCAGACGACGTTCGCGGCTCCCACCAGGTTGACGTCGAGGGTACGACGCCAGACGTCCTGCCATTCCTGGTACGAGGTCGCAGTGATCGGGTGCTCGAGGTACACCCCGCCGTTGTTGACGAGCACGTCGATGCCGCGCAGCGCCTCGACGGCCTCGTCCACCATGCGGAGCACCGCTTGCGGGTCAGCGAGGTCCGCGCCGACGAGGACGTGTCCCCGGCCGGACAGTTCCGCGAGGGTGCGCTCGGCCGCTGCGCGGGAGCGCCCGTAGTGCACTGCGACCCGGTCGCCGGCCGAGGCGAAGGCGCGGGCGATCGCCCGCCCGATCCCGCGTGAGGCCCCCGTCACCAAAACGGCGCGATCCGCCATGCCCGCTCACCTCCTGGACTTCACACGAGCCTCGCACGCCGGCCACGGGCGGACACCCGCGCCCCGGCCGGGGCGGGCCGATCCCGGGTGGCATGCTCGGGGACCATGCGGATGATGCGAACCCCCGACGAGTGCTTCGCCGCCCTCCCCGACTTCCCGTACGAGCCCAGACACGCCGACGTGCCGGACGGCGACGGCGGGCGGCTGCGGATGGCCTACGTGCAGGACGGTCCGGCCGACGGCCCGGTCGTGCTGCTCCTGCACGGCGAGCCGAGCTGGTCGTTCCTCTACCGGAGGGTGATGGCCGTGCTCGCGGAGGCCGGGCTGCGCGCCGTCGCCCCTGACCTGGTGGGCTTCGGGCGGTCGGACAAGCCCGCCGATCCCGGTGACCACAGCTACGCCCGGCACATCGCCTGGGTGCGCTCGCTCGTCTTCGACGTGCTCGACCTCCGTGAGGTCACGCTGGTGGGCCAGGACTGGGGTGGCCTCATCGGGCTGCGGCTCGCCGCCGAGCACCCCGGCCGCTTCTCCCGCGTCGTCGCGGCGAACACCGGCCTGCCGACCGGCGACCACGAGATGCCCGCGATCTGGTGGAGGTTCCGGGAGGCGGTCGGGCAGGCGCAGACACTCGACGTCGGGCGCCTGGTGCAGGCCGGCTGTCGTACGGTGCTGCCCGACCGGGTGCGGGCTGCCTACGACGCTCCGTTCCCCGACGAGTCGTACAAGGCCGGCCCCCGGGCGATGCCGTTGCTCGTCCCGACGCGCCCGGACGACCCTGAGACCGAGCCGAATCGCCGCGCATGGCAGGCGCTGAGCCGTTGGGACAAGCCGTTCCTCGTCGCGTTCAGCGACGGTGACCCGATCACCGGAGCGATGGCCCCGATCCTGCGCAGGGCGGTGCCGGGGGCCGCCGGGCTCGAGCATCCCGTGATCGCGGGGGGCGGCCACTTCCTGCAGGAGGACGCGGGCGAGCGGCTCGGTCACGTGGTGGCGGAGTTCGCACGATCCCCATGACGTCAGAGACCCGCCCGGTCAAGGGCGGGTGCCGACCTCGGCGTGCGCCGTGCCCGCGAGCGACCAGTGCCTTTCGGTGCGCCAGCGCCCGGACCATCGCTCTCCTCCGCCACGTCCGGGCCGGCCGGCAGTGCTGAGCCACGGGCCGTCCGGCCAGCAGCTCAGGGCGTGCCGCGTTCCCTGGCGTAGTCCTCGAGCATGTTCCGAAGCTGACGCCGCCCCCGATGCAGCCGCGACATCACCGTCCCGATCGGCGTCCCCATGATCTCGGCGATCTCCCGATAGGCGAACCCCTCC
>JBOHCZ010000027.1:0-7578 GCA_050699195.1 Streptomycetales bacterium | reverse complement strand
GCTCGGTGGGCCCGGGGTCCGCGTGCTGCTCGCGGGTACGGACGGCGGGCTGCGCGCCAGCGTCACCGTGAGAGACACCCGGCCGTGACCCGGACGCCCGGCGGGCCGCCGGGACCTCCGCTGCCGCAGCCCGGGCCGGACTCCCACCGTTCCGGGTTCGCCTGCTTCGTCGGCCGGCCCAACGCGGGCAAGTCCACGCTCACGAACGCCCTGGTCGGCACGAAGGTCGCCATCACCTCGGAGCGTCCCCAGACCACCCGGCACACGGTTCGCGGCATCATTCACCGGCCCGACGCGCAGCTCACCCTGGTCGACACCCCCGGCCTGCACAAGCCGCGGACCCTGCTGGGCCAGCGGCTCAACGACCTGGTCCGCAAGACGTGGGCGGAGGTCGACGTCATCGGGTTGTGCATCCCGGCGGGGGAGCGGGTGGGGCCGGGCGACCGCTTCATCGCGGGGGAGCTCGCGAGGATCACCGGCACTCCCGTGGTGGTGATCGTGACCAAGACCGACCTGGCCGAGAGATTGCGTGTCACCGAGCAACTCCTCGCCGTGCAGGAGCTCGGCCGGCACACCGGGCTGGACATCGCGGAGTACGTGCCGGTGTCGGCCGTTGCGGGGTTCCAGGTCGACGTGCTCGCGGACGTCCTCGTGCGGTTGCTTCCAGAAGGGCCGCCGCTGTTCCCCGAAGGTGAGCTCACCGACGAGCCCGAGCAGGCCATGGTGGCGGAGCTGATCCGCGAGGCCGCGCTCGCGGGGGTGCGCGACGAGCTGCCGCACTCGCTGGCGGTGACCGTCGAGGAGATGGTGCCGCGCGCCGACCGCCCGTCCGGCAAGCCCCTGCTCGACGTGCACGCCAACGTCTTCGTGGAGCGGCCCAGCCAGAAGGCCATCGTCATCGGGGCCAAGGGTCAGCGGCTCAAGGAGGTCGGCACGCAGGCCCGACGGCACATCGAGGCGCTGCTCGGCACGCCGGTCTACCTCGACCTGCACGTCAAGGTCGCGAAGGACTGGCAGCGCGATCCCAAGCAGCTGCGCCGGCTCGGCTTCTGAAAGCGGTTCCCTGGCGCATCGTCAGAGGGGATTGGGTCTTGCGCGAAGTGACTGGCGAGTAACATCCTGGTGGGCATGACGCGCTCCGGGTTAGGTGCCTGCGCTGCGGCGGGCACCGCTGTCGCTGCCGCAGCTGTCCTGCTCATCCCTGGTGCCGTCGCGCCCGCCGCGGCCGCCGGCGACCCCGATGCGTACGGCACCGTGCTCAGCATCATGCCGCCGGGCCAGTCCGGCACCATCGATGCCGCGGAGCTCGCGGAGGTGCTCGCCGGGGACCCGGAGAACCGGCAGGCGGTCGACGGGCAGAACGCCCCCCGCAACTTCGCCGACCAACTGGAGATGTACGACCGGCTGGGCCGCGTCGACCCGGCCGGCCTGACCGGGGACGACCTGGGCCGCTACTTCAAGCAGGCGCGCTTCACGGTGCCGCCGGGCGAGGCGCAGCGCGTCGAGCATCCCAAGCCGGGCGTGACGATCACCTACGACAGCTTCGGGGTGCCGCACATCCGCGGCGCGACCTACCCCGACGTGACCTGGGGCGCCGGGTACGCGGGAACGCTGGACCGGATGTTCTTGCAGGACATCCTGCGCCACGCCGGCGCCGCGCGCAGCGCGGAGTTCCTCGGCCCCAGCGAGTCCAACATCGAGATGGACCGCCAGCAGCTGCGCATCGCCTTCTACACCCGTGAGGAGGCGGCCCGCCAAGTCGAGGCACTGGCCGCCGAGAACGGCGCCGAGGGTGCCCGCATGCTGGCCGGGCTCGACGCGTTCATCGAGGGCATCAACGCCGCACAGCACCGGCTCTGCCCGCTCGGCACCCCGACGGCGCCGTCCTGCCCGGCCGAGTACGCCGCACTCGGGCAGCGGCCCGAGCCCTGGACGCGCGCCGACGTCGTCTTCGTCGCGTCACTGGTGGGCGGGATCTTCGGCAAGGGCGGCGGCGCCGAGTTCGGGAACGCGATCTGGCTGCGGCAGCTCGAGGAGAAGTACGGCTCCGCGACGGCCCAGCAGATCTTCGACGACCTCCGGGAGAAGAACGACCCCGAGGCGCCGACGACCCTGCAGGCGCGCTTTCCCTACGGAGGGGACGGCGGCGTCGACCCGGACCTGCCCGGTGCCGCGCTACCCGACCCGGACGGCCCGACCGCCCCGGGCACCGGCGCGGAGGTGGGCGGCGCCGGTCTGCCGGAGCTGCCCGGCCCCGGCATCCCCGGCATCCCCGGCGGGACCGGTCCGCGGCAGGACGGGCTACACCTCGACGGGCCGCTCGGGCGCATCGACCTCACCGTGCCGCGCGACAAGAGCAACGCCCTCGTGGTCGGCGCCGAGCACACCGCCAGCGGCCATCCGGTGGCGGTGTTCGGCCCCCAGACCGGGTACTTCGCGCCGCAGCTGCTGACCGAGCAGGTGCTCGTCGGGCCGCACGTGCGGGCCCGCGGGGTGGCCTTCGCTGGCACCCAGCTGGTCGTCCAGCTCGGGCGGGGTGTCGACTACGCGTGGTCGGCGACGAGCGCGGGCAGCGACAACGTCGACACCGTCATGGAGCGGCTCTGCGAGCCCGCCGGCGGGGAGCCCACCGTGGAGTCAGAGGGCTACCTGGTCGACGACGCGTGCGTGCCGATGGACAGGCACATCCACCACGAGGTCGCGCTGCCCAACGCCGCGACCCCCCAGGCCCCGCGCGACCTGCGCTTCCTCGTGCTGCGCACCCGCCACGGGATCGTCCAGCTCCGTACGACCGTGGGCGGCGTGCCGGTGGCGGTGGTCCTGCAGCGCAGCACCTACCGCCACGAGGTCGACTCCGTTGTCGGGTTCGCGCAGGTCAACGACCCGAACGTGGTCCGGGGCCCCGAGTCGTTCCAGCAGGCGATGGCGAACGTCGACTACACGTTCAACTGGTTCTACGCCGACGCCCGGCACATCGCGTACCTGAGCTCGGGCCGCCTTCCGGTCCGGGCGCCCGGCGCGGAGTTCGACCTGCCCCGGTGGGGCGATGCGGAGTACGACTGGCGGGGCTGGCTACCCCATGAGCAGCACCCGCAGGCCGTCGACCCGCCGTCGGGTTACCTCGCGAACTGGAACAACAAGCAGGCACCCGGCTTCGCGGCCGCCGACGACCAGTGGGGCTACGGCGCGGTGCACCGCGGCCGCACGCTGGTGGACCGGGTCGAGGCGTTCACCGCAGGCGGGGCGAAGGTCTCGCGCCACGGCGTGCTCGGCGCCGTCGAGGACGCCGCGACCGTGGACGTGCGCGCGGCCTACCTGCTGCCGGATGTGCTCGACGTGGTCGAGGGCGACCCGGCGCTGGCGGAAGCCGTGGCGGTGCTCAGGTCGTGGGTGGCCGGCGGTGCGCACCGCGCCGACCGGGACCGCGACGGCGCCTACGCCCACCAGGCCGCGATCGCGGTGTTCGACGAGTGGTGGGAGTCGCAGACCACCTCGCCGCGCGGCGCCGAGGCGCTGCCGCGCGACGTGTTCCGCGGCGAGCTGGGCGCGCTCGCCGCGGAACTCCCTCAGCGGCTCGACGACCATCCCCGGCACGGCGTCGGGTCGGCCTGGAACGGCATCGCGTGGTACGGCTACCTCGACAAGGACCTCCGGCAGATCCTCGGGCGCCCCGTTGCGGGGCCGTACTCCCGCACCTACTGCGGGGACGGCTCACTGGACGCCTGCCGCGCGCAGCTCCGCGCGTCACTGCGCGGGGCGGTGTCGCGGGTGCTCGACGCGCAGGGCGCCGCCAGCGTCCGCGTGCTGATCTACGACAAGCACGTCGACGACATCCGCGCCGTGCCCGCGGGGGTCGTGGGCGTGCGTCCCATCGACTGGCAGAACCGCCCGACCTTCCAGCAGGTCGTGGAGTTCACGAACGGTCGCGCGTCGTCCGGGTGACAGGGGCTGTCCGGGTGAGCGCGTCGATCTCGAGCTGCCACTCGGCCCCCTGGGAGTGCGCCCGGAAGCCCATCGCCTCGTTGACCGCGATCATGTGGCCGTTCGAGGTGGCGTTCCAGGTGTCGATGAGGCGCAGCGCCGGCTCGTGGTGGCGTGCGAGGCGGAGGTTCTCGATCTTGAGGCGCATCCCGAGTCGTCGACCGCGGTGATCGCGGTTGACGACCGTCGCCTCCTGGTAGGCGAAGTGGCTCGGGTACGCAGGGAAGACGATCGAGGTGAAGCCCGCGAGCTCGCCGGTCGCGTCGTCGCGGGCGGCCGTGGTGTAGGTCCGGCGGCTCCGGGCGAGGTTCACGGCGTCGGCGGCCCGCGCCCGCTCGGCATCCCACGTCTCCGGCTGCCAGGCGAGGCCGTCCAGCGGGGCGTCCTGCTCGAGACGGGTGACCAGCCGGGCGATCGCCGGAAGCTGTTCCGCCGGGGTGGAGCCGGCCCACGGCAGCATGGAGTACCCGGCTGACCGCCCGGCTGCATCGGCGAGCAGCCGGGCGTGCGCCTCGTCGTCGACGGTGGAGACGTCGAGCCGGCGCCGTGTCTCGTCGAGCGCCCGCTCGGCCCCGATCGCCTGCAGGAACGCCACGCCGGGGCTGCCCGCGGGTGTCCCGGCGACCAGCCGCTCGAGGCTTTCCAAGATCAGCCGGGACCGTCCAGCCGCCCGCACCTGGTCGGCCACGTGGTGGAGCAGCGCGAGCCCGACCCCCCGCCGCCGGTGCGCGGGATGGACGGTCGCCTCGAGGACGGCGGTCTCGCGGTTCGCCTGCATCGGCGTCTGTACCCAGCAGCCGCCGAGGACGCCCTCGTCGCCGCGCGCCAGCCAGACCTCCTCGGGCTCGTCGGGCCGCTGGTGGTGCAACCGGCCCGCGAACTCCTCCCAGCACTCCTCGGGATCGTCGGGCAGGTCGACCGCCCAGGCCGCGCGCGCGACCTCGAACCAATCCTGCAGCGACGCCTCGTCGGCGGGGGCGAGCCGTTCGATGTGCATGCGATCAGCCAACCTCGCCGCGGCACCCGGGCGCCACCGGTTTTCCGTCAGGACCCTTCGGCGAGGACGCGGCGGACCAGCTCGCTCAGGGCAGGGGTCAGCTCGTGCTCGCCCACCCGGGCGGAACGCGGGCCGATCCGCACCTCGTACACGAACCGGTCGGGTTGCGGGCGGTGCTCGGGCAACGCATCGAGGTCGCAGGCCGCCACGAGGGCCCGCCACCCTCCCGGGTCGGCCTGCACGTCGAGATCGACCTCCGCGTGCGCGTGCATCCCGGCGATGCCGCCGGTGCGGGTCACCGCCACCCGGGTCGGGGTGCCGGGGGTCACCTGCCCCGGGGTCGTCGGGGGTCCGGGGGTCACCGTCGCCCGGCCGGGGGTGCCGGGCGCGACCGGGATCCCGACCTCGGACCAGCCGGCACGCACCGCGTCCGCCTCCGCCGAACTCGTGCCGTATCGCTGCGCCGCGGCCTCGACCGTGACCTGTGCGAACGTCGCGAAGTCGGCGTCGGGTGGCAGCGCCCCGCCGGTCAGCGTGTCGTACCAGACCTGCCCGGCCCGCTGCCAGGCGTGCCCGCCGAGTCGGGACGCGACCAGGTAGAAGGCGTGGTTGGGGATGCCCGAGTTGATGTGGACCCCGCCGTTGTCCTCCTCGGTCTCGACGTAACCCGCCATCGTCGACGGCTGGGGGTCCGCGCCGATGAGCGGGTCGTCGTAGGCGGTGCCCGGGGCCTTGAGGGAGCGCAGGGCGACCCCGTCGATCTGGGGCGTGAACACGCCATCGCCGACCAGCCAGCTCGCCTCGCCGGCCGCCTGCCCGCGGGTGTACTGCTCGACGAGGCTGGCGAAGACGTCGGCCACCGACTCGTTGAGCGCGCCGGCCTGGCCGTTGTACTCCAGGGCCGCGGTGTACTGGATGACGCCGTGGGTCAGCTCGTGCGCCGTGACCGTGAGCGGGATCGTGAGCCTGCGGAACACCCGCCCGTCGCCGTCGCCGTACACGGCCTGCTCGCCGGTCCAGAAGGCGTTCGCGTAGCCCTGCCCGTAGTGCACGCTCGCCACCAGCGGCAGGCCCGCGTCGTCGAGCGACCGCCGGGAGTAGACGTCGAGGTAGCCTCGGTAGGTCCGGCCGAGCCAGTCGTAGGCCTCGTCGACGGCGTCGTCGCCGGTCGGCGGCCGGCCTTCGGCGCGGACCGGCCGCCCGGGCAGCCGCTCGAGTTGGCCGGCGTCGTGCACGGTCCGTTCGGCGCCACCGGGGACGGGCAGGCGGGGGGCAGCGGGCGCCCGGCCGGCCCGCCACCGCGCATCGAGGTCGAGTGTCCGGCGGGCCAGGTCCCGCAGCGGTTCCTCCGTGGCCTCCGCGAGGCGGCCCAGCAGGTAGGGGGGAACGAATGCGATCATGCGCACACCGTCTCACTCTGCGGGAGCCGGATGCCAGGGGTGCCAGGCGTTGGTATCGTCGCACCCGATGCGGTACGGGCTGCTCCTTAGCTGCCGCGGCGGGGGCCTCTAGGAGGCCGACTCCCTCGCCGCGGAGCTGCGACGTCCTCGTCGGCCGCGAGGCCAGGACCCAGCCGAGAGGGAGCACCCAGTGCACCAGCAGTTCGCCTACCAGCGGCCGAGCGGGATGCCCGCACACAGGTACGTCCCGTTCACCCCCATCGACCTGCCCGACCGCGGATGGCCCGCCCGGCGCATCACCGCCGCGCCGCGCTGGCTCTCCACCGACCTGCGGGACGGCAACCAGGCCCTCATCGACCCGATGAGCCCGGCCCGCAAGCGGGCCATGTTCGAGCTGCTCGTGCGGATGGGCTACAAGGAGATCGAGGTCGGGTTCCCCGCGGCCAGCCAGACCGACTACGAGTTCGTACGCCACCTCGTCGAGGCGGACCTGATCCCCGCGGACGTCACGATCTCGGTGCTCACCCAGGCTCGCGAGGACCTCATCGAGCGCACCGTCGAGAGCGTCGCCGGCGCCCGGCGGGCCACCATCCACCTCTACAACGCGACGGCACCGCTGTTCCGCCGCGTGGTCTTCGGCATGGACCGCGACGAGTGCCGCGGCATCGCGGTGCGCGGCACCGAGTGCGTGCTGAAGTACGCCGACGACCTGCTGGCGGGCGCCGAGTACGTCGGCTACGAGTACTCACCCGAGGTCTTCACCGGCACCGAGCTCGACTTCGCGCTCGAGGTGTGCGAGGCGGTCATGGACGTCTGGCAGCCGACCAGGGAGCGGGAGATCATCCTGAATCTCCCCGCGACGGTCGAGATGGCGACCCCCAACGTCTACGCCGACCAGATCGAGTGGATGAGCCGCCACCTCTCGCGGCGCGAGGCGGTCTGCCTCTCGCTGCACCCGCACAACGACCGCGGCACGGCGGTCGCCGCGGCGGAGCTCGCCGTCATGGCGGGCGCCGACCGCGTCGAGGGCTGCCTGTTCGGCAACGGTGAGCGCACCGGCAACGTGGATCTGGTCACCCTCGGCCTGAACCTGTTCTCCCAGGGCGTCGACCCGCAGATCGACTTCTCCGGCATCGACGAAATCAAACGGACGGTCGAGTACTGCAACCACCTGCCCGTGCACGAGCGTCACCCATACGC
>JBOHCZ010000026.1:0-13421 GCA_050699195.1 Streptomycetales bacterium | reverse complement strand
CCTCTGGGTTGGCGGCTGGGACGGCAACAGCCGGCGGTTCGGGCGGCGTCGCAGGAGGGCCCGGTGCGAAGTCGAAGGCGTCTTCTGCCGCCTCTCCGATAGCTGGCGGGAGTCTCGAAGCGCTGGACCTTCATGCCGATCAGAAGCAGTCCGGCGGATTGAAACAGTTTGCCTCGCCGGGCGCGGCCCCCGACTTTGGCTCCGGAGCACCGACGTCCCCCGGTGGGACAAACTCTTCGTCTGCATCCCCGATAAGTACTGGGAATCCTGGACTTCCACGACACTCGGACAATCTCCCGACGTCGCCGATTTCGGCCGGATCCTCCGGAACGCCTGGTTTCCTCGTGGAGCCGTCGACCCCATTCGACATTCCGGGCCCCCCAGGGTCAACTCCGGATTTCGCTCCATCGGGCGCTTCTCAGCCCGCTGGAGGGGCGCTCAGCTTGCCGAGCCCGGCGCCGAACGCGCCGGAGACCGCGGACAGGATCTCGGCGGAGGGGTGGGCCGACCCGGCAAGCGTGACTCCCAGCCAGTCGATGAGGCAGCGCTTGGCCTGGTGCGCAACATCGAGCGGGATGTCCGCTGTGTCCAACCCGGCGATGAACTCGGAGAGTTCACGGGTGACACCCCAGCGGAGGGCATCCGCGGATCCGGTCGTCGCGGCCGGGCCGGCCCATTGTTGATCCGTCATGCGGTGATCAGTTTTTCAGGAGTTCCGCGGACTTGAGCCTTTCCTTCACCCGCTTCTCCTGTTCGGCGAGGTAGTCCGACCACTCCTGGCCTACCCGCAGCTGGGTGACCAGCCCGTTGCGCTCCGCATAGTCCTCCCAGGACTTCGTTTCGAGGAGTTTCGTGAAGCTGTCCTGGTAGTACGTGAGCGCTTCCGCCGGCATGTCCGGCGGGGCCATGATTCCGCGGACCTGTGGCACGAGCTCGGTCTCGAACCCCTCGTCCTGTGTCGTCGGCGCGTCGGGGAAGACGGGGGAGGGGTCAGGGCTGATCGTCGCGATGATCTTGAGCTTTCCGGCCTTCACCTGTGCGGCGAAGTCCTGGGCGCTGCCGAACATCATGTCCGCGTCCCCGTTGAGCAGAGCGGCGATACGCTGACCGACCTCCTCGAATGACAGGAACTTCCAGTCCGTTCCCGACTCGGCCTGCAGGGTCTCTCCGTTGAGTGCACCCACCTCGGTCGTCGAGCCTCCGGCCTGCACGAGCGCACCGGGCTGTTTCTTGGCGGCCTCGACGAAGTCGGTCAGTGACTTGTAGGGAGAGTCGGTGGTGACCGCCATCACCTCGGGTTCGACGACCAGCCCCGCGACCGGAGTGAGGTCGTGAGTGGTCACGGAAGCGCCCTCGATCGTCAACGGGGTGGTGAGCCACGTCGTGGTCATCGCCGAGATGGTGTCGGTCTCGCCGGCCTTTCCCATCAGATAGGACATGGCTCCGGCGCCCTCCCCGGCCTCCTCGTTGCGCACCGGCCAGTTCGACGAGATCACGCCTTCCTTGCGCATCATCCCGATGACGTCACGCACGAAGATGTCGGACCCCCCGCCGGGGCCGGTGTGCACGAGGAACTCCGGGTTGGCGGGTTCAAAGCCCCCGCCCTTGTCCCCCGAGCTTGATGACCCTGTTTTCAGACCACATGCCGGGACGAGGAGTACCAGAAGCACACACAATGCGAGAGTCCGAGTTCGGGCTCTTCGATAGTAGGACATCAGCAAGGCCTCCTTTGGCTTTTCCATTGGCTCATCGCTCGCTCTTTTCCACAGGGATGTCCACGGGAGTCGCTTCCTTCTCGTCGTTCGGCGCCGCTGACTCGGGTGATGGCTGCTGGTCCGTTGTCTGCTGCGCCTTTCGGCGCGCGATCATCGGTCCGATAAAGATAAGAACGGTGATCACCAGGAAGGTGACCGCCCACGGGCGCGTCACGAAGATCGCCGGATCGCCCTGCGAGACGACGAGCGACCGGCGCACGGCCTGTTCGAAGAGCGGACCGAGTACGAACGCCAGAACCATCGGCGCGGTCGGGAAGTCGGTCTTCCGCATGAGGTAGCCGAGCAGTCCGAAGACGGCGAGCAGCCACACATCGAACATCGAGGTGTTGATGCTGTACACACCCACGATGGAGACGACGATGATGCCTGGGTACAGGATGTGGTACGGGATTCGCAGGATGTTCGCGAAGATCGGCACGAGCGGCAGGTTCAGCATCACCAGGAGCACGTTTCCGATGTACATGCTGGCGATGATGGGCCAGACGACGTCGGGGTTCTCGTTGAAGAACAGCGGACCCGGCTGGAGCCCGTAGAGGAACAGCGCGCCGAGCATGATGGCGGTGGTCGCGGATCCGGGGATCCCGAGCGTCAACAAGGGGACGAACGCGCCGGCGGTGGCCGCGTTGTTGGCGGCCTCGGGTGCGGCGACTCCTTCGATGGCTCCCCGGCCGAACCGCTCCGGGTGGCGGGAGAAGCGTTTCGCGATCGTGTAGGACACGAACGAGGCCACGGTCGAGCCGGCGCCGGGCAGCGCGCCTATCAGGAACCCGACGATCGACCCCTGGCCGATAGCACCGGAGGACGCCTTGAGGTCCTGCCTGCTCGGAAAGAGCTCCTTGAGCCTGCGAGGAACCTTGAACAGGGAGTGGCCCGACTTCTCCTCGATGTTGACCATGACCTCGCCGATCGCGAACAGCCCGATGGCGAGCGCGACGAACTCGACGCCGTTGGCGAGCTCGATCTGGCCCATGGTGAAGCGCAGCGATCCGGAGAACAGGTCGAGGCCGATGGTGGACAGCAGGAACCCTGCGATTCCGGACAGCAGCGCCTTGATTTTCGAGCGTCCGGCCAGGAGCACCACCATGCTCAGGCCGAGCACCATGATGCCGGTGTACTCCGGGGGCCCGAAGATGATGGCGATCTGGGCGACCAGGGGAGCCAGGAACGTCAGCCCGATCAGACCGACGGTGCCGGCGATGAACGAGCTGATCGCCGCGATCCCGAGCGCGGGCCCGGCCCGGCCGGCTCTGGCCATCTGGTAGCCGTCGATGGCGGTGACGACGGAGGCGTCCTCGCCCGGGATGTTCAGCAGGATCGAGGTGGTCGAACCGCCGTACTTGGCCCCGTAGTAGATGCCCGCCATCATGATGAGCCCGGTTGCGGGGTCGAGGTTGACGGACAGCGGCAGCAGTATCGCGATGGTCGCGGGAGGGCCGAGCCCGGGGAGCACTCCTACCAGGGTCCCGGCCGTCACCCCGAACAGCGCCCAGAACAGGTTCGTGGGCGAGATCGCGGTGGCGAAGCCGTCCATGAGGCCTTGCAGCGCCTCAGCCACGGTCACCGCCCCCGGTGCCACCCAAGTGTCGCTCAGCGACTGCGCGGTGCAACCTCATCAGCCTCCAACCACCCTCAGGGCCCGAACACGCCGGTCGGAAGCGGGACCTGCAGCAACTGCGCGAACATCAGCCACGCGAAAAGCGGGATAGCGATGATCGTGACGAGGGTCCAGATCCCGCGGCGACGTTCGATCCCGAGCAGGATCACCGCGACGAGCAGGACCATGGCGACCGGAAAACCGACGACGCCCACCAGGAGCGATGCCACCAGGACGGCGATCCACAGGCCGAGCGACCGGGTCGCCTGCCGCCGGCTCGGCAGCGTGAACCCCTCGGCGTCCGCGCTGGCCGCCTTGCGGCGCGTCACGATGAGCAGCGCGCCGGAGAGGGCCATCGCAACGGCCAGAAGGCCGGGAAAGAACCCCGGTCCCGGAACGCCTTCGACGTAGAGGTCGAGCTGCAGGCTCTGGATTAAGACGAAGACGCCGAACACCACGAAGACGGCTCCGGACGCGAGGTCAACCTGTCGAAGATTAGGGCGCCTCATGTTTCTCACGACTCACTCCCTACGACCAGGTGAACCGCGGAGGGCGCTTCTCGAGAAAGGCCAGCACGCCCTCGGCGTAGTCCTCGGTGTCGAACGAGGAGTTGCGCAACCTGCGTGTCTCGTCGTCGTCCTCGGTCTGGCCGGCGACGATACGGCCAACGATCGCCTTTGTCGCCCGGATGCTGTACTGCGCGCGGCTGCACATCAGCCCGGCGAACTCGTACGTGAGCTTCTCCAGGTCGCCGACCGGCACGACCTCGTCGGCGAGCCCGAGCTGGTGGGCCCGTTCCGCCCCCACTTGCTGCCCGGACATCAGGATCCACTTGGCCTGTGCCGGCCCGACGAGGTCCACGAGCCGCTTGGTCGAGTCGAGGCTGTAGACGAGGCCGAGCTTGGCCGGGGTGATGGCGAACCTGGCACGATCGTCGGCGAACCGCATGTCGCACGCCAGGGCGAGCCCGCACCCCCCGCCGATGCAGTAGCCGTGCACCATCGCGATCGTCGGCTTTCTCATGCCCTGGAGGGCGCGCTCGGCCCCTGCCACCCGCTCGTTGTAGGAGCGCGCGCTCTCCGCGTCGGCCCGTACGGTGCGGAACTCACTGATGTCGGCGCCGGAGGCGAACGCCTTGGCCCCGGCGCCGCGCATGACCAGGACCTTGACCGACGGGTCGGCGTCGATCTCGCTGAGCAGACCCGGGAGCGCCTCATACATCCCGAGCCGGATCGCGTTGTGGCTGTCGGGCCGGTTGAGCACGAGGGTGGCCACGGCGTTGCTGACGCCGGAGCGCTCGACCACGAGGTCGCTGGACACGGACTACCTCCGGTGGAGTTCGGGGTGCTCGTCGAACACGACGTCATCGTCGAACAGTCGCGCTATCTCGCCCTCGTCCAGGCCACTCTCGCGCAGCACGGCGACGGTGTGCTGGCCGAGCCATGGCGCCGGGCCACGGACCGAGAAGTCCAGGCCGCTGAACTTGGCGCCCGTGCCGATCGTCCGCATCGCGCCGATGATCGGGTGCTCGAGGTCGACGACCATGTCGCGGGCGAGCACGTGGGGGTCGCTGAGCGTCTGGTCGTAGGTGAACACCGGGCCCCCGGGCACGCCCGTCCGGTCGAGGACCGCGATCCAGTCGTCGGTCGTCCGCATCGAGGTGATGGCCTCGATCTCGTCCTGCAGCTCGTCGATGTGGGCCATCCGGTCGGGCAGGGTCGCGAACCGTGGGTCGGTGAGCCATTCTGGCCGGTCGAGGACGTCGCGCACCAGCCGCTGCCAGAGCCGGTCGGTGTTGGCGCCGATGGTCACGTAGCCGTCGGAGGTGACGTAGGCCTGGTACGGCGTCGACCGCCGGTGCCGGGTGCCCACGGGCTGGGGCACCTCCCCGTCGCCGAAGAACGCGCCGGACTCCCAGATCGTCCACGCCAGGCCCGCGTCGACGAGGGAGATGTCGATGTACTGTCCCTCGCCGGTGCGCTCGCGGACCAGCTGGGCGGCGAGCACCGAGTAGATGGCTGTGGCGCCGGCCGCGATGTCGTTGATGGCGATGCCGACCTTCGCCGGGGTTCCCTCGGGCTGCCCGGTCATGCGCAGGAAACCGGTCACCCCCTGGGCCATGATGTCGAAGCCGGGGCGGTCGCGGTACGGCCCGGTCTGGCCGAACCCGCTGATGGAGCAGTACAGCACGTCGGGGCGCACGGCACGGACGGCCTCGTAGTCGATGCCCAGCCGCCCGGTCACCCCGGGACGGAAGTTCTCGATGACCAGATCGGCGTCTCGGGCCAGGCGCAGGAACACCTCGCGGCCCGAAGAGCTCTTGAGGTCGAGGGCGAGGCTGCGCTTGCTGCGGTTGGGCATGCCGAACGGGTAGCTCTCCCCGTTGACCTTCGGCTCCAGCCGCCGGGAGTCGTCTCCCTCAGGGAAGCGCTCGACCTTGATCACGTCGGCGCCCAGCTCCGCCAGGACCATCGTGGCGTACGGTCCGGAGAGGAACCGGGTCAGGTCTAGCACGCGGAACCGTTCGAGAGGCAGCATCGCGCCCTTCTTCTTTCCCGTGATGCGGGATAGCATCTCGTCTTGTGGGAAAAGCTAGGAGTGGTCACAGGTGAGGTCAAGGTCCGGCCGCGAAATTTTGCCGACCCGAGTCCCGCCATGCCCGCGCGGGCACGGCCAGCCGACAGCCGCCGAGGAGACGGACACGTGCGCATCGACGCGATCTTCACCAACGGGCGCTTCACCACGCTCGACACCGACCGCCCCACGGCCAGCCGGATCGGCGTGCTGGGCGGCCGGATCGCGGGGGTCGACGAGGAGCTGGGCGGCGCCACCGCCGGCAGCGTGATCGACCTGCGGGGTGCGCCGGTCGTCCCCGGCTTCAACGACGCGCATCACCACCTGTCGCTGCGGGGGCAGCGGCTCGCCGAGCTCGACCTCGGCGGCCGGGCGGTCGCCGGCCTGGACGAGTTCTACGCGAAGGTCGCCGAGCGCGCCGGGCGACTCCCGGTCGGCGCCTGGGTACGCGGCTCGGGGTATGACCAGAACAAGCTGGGCGGCCATCCCACCCGTGCCGGGCTGGACGCGGTGGCCGCCGGGCACCCGGTCTGGCTCGCCCACACGTCAGGCCACATGGGGGTGGTGAACACCGCCGCCCTCGCGGAGATGGGTTTCCCCGACCCGGCCACCGTGCCGGACGTGGACGGCGGAACGATCGGCCGCGACGCCGGCGGGCTGCCGGACGGACTGCTCACCGAACAGGCCCAAAGCCTGGTGTTCGACGTGCTGCGCCCGGCGCCGTTCGAGGACTTCGTGGCCGGGATCGGCGCTGCCAGCGAGGCCGCCGCAGCGCAGGGACTCACGAGCTTCACCGAGCCGGGCGTCGGGCTTGGCCGGGTCGCCGGAAACGGTGCGGCCGACGTCGCGGCCTTCCAGGTCGCCCGCGAGCGCGGTCTGCTGCGCCAGCGCGCCACGCTGATGCCGGTCTCCGGCGCCCTGCACGCCGCCGGGGCGTTCGAGCCCGGTCAGCATTGGTTCGGTCTCGACCTGGGGCTGCGCACCGGGTTCGGCGACGAGTGGCTGCGCCTGGGCCCGGTCAAGGTGTTCTCCGACGGTTCGCTGATCGGCCGCACCGCCGCGATGCGCTTCGACTACGCCGGTGAGGCGGGCAACAGCGGCTTCTTCCAGGAACCGCCCGAGCGGCTGCGCGACCTCATCGTGCGGGCGCACGCGTACGGCTGGCAGATCGCCACCCATGCGATCGGCGACCGTGCCGTACAGCTCGTGCTCGATGCCTACGAGGAGGCGCAGGCGCGGGTGCCGCGTACGGATGTCCGGCACCGCATCGAGCACTGCGGGGTGGCAAGTGCCGCGCAGGTCGCCCGGATCGCGGCGCTCGGCGTGGTGCCCGTGCCGCAGGGCCGGTTCATCGGCGAGATCGGCGAGGGGATGCTGGCCGCGCTCGGCCCCGACCGGGTCAGGGACTGCTACCGGCAGCGGTCCTTCCTCGACGCGGGGATCACCGTGCCTGGCAGCTCCGACTGCCCGGTCGTCGACGGCGCCCCGCTGCTCGGCATCCACGACATGGTCAACCAGCGCACCGACGGCGGCGCGCCGTTCAACCCCGCCGAGGCGGTGACGCCTGAGCAGGCGCTGCGCGCCTACACCCACGGCTCCGCCTACGCCGTCCACGAGGAGCGCGTCAAGGGCACGCTGAGGCGCGGCAGGCTGGCGGACTTCGCCGTACTGTCGGACGACCCGCTGGCTGTCGCCCCCGACCGGATCCGCGACATCACGGTCGGCGCCACCGTGGTCGGCGGCCGCTTCATCCACGACGCGGCCGGTTACGCGACCACCTGAGTCGTCGCCCCGGCCGCCCTGGGCGTGATATCGCCTACTGACCGTGGCCGCCAGTGGGCGTAGCGTGTGGGGGGCGGGAGGCGCTATGCAGACGCCAGATGACCCCCTTGCGGGCCGGTCCATCGGGGGGCCGGCCTCACCAAAGCGGCGCCACCATCGCCGGGCCCCGCGGACCGGAGAGCTGGATGAGCCGGATGCGGCTGACGGGGACGTCGACCGTCCGGCCCCAGGAGGCCAGGCCATCCGCCACGGAGATCTTGCCGAGCGTGTACTCCCGGCTGCCGTCGGCCAGCAGCGTGACCCGGTAGGTGCCGGAGAGCCGGGCATTCTCGACGGTGACGAAGACCCACGAGGGACTTCCCTGGTAGGCGAAGACATGACCGACTTCCGTCGTCCCCTGCCGCAGCGGGGCCGCGGTGAGGTACTGGCCGTTGGCCACCGAGAGGGTCTCGCGGTAGTTGGCCGCGAGCTGCCGTTCGTCGGAGGTCTGCCACCAGGCGACCCCGGCGGTGAGGGCCATGGCGAGCACGATCACGGCCGCCTGCACGACGAGCGTGCGAACGCGGGGGAAACGGCGCCGCCGGGGCGTCAGCCGAGCCATGACGGACGCTTCGAACCCGGAGGGGGGCTCGCGTTCCGGGGTGAGCAGCAGCAGATCGTCGACGACCCCCGCCATCTCGTCGAGCTCCCCCCGGCACGACGGGCACTCGGCGAGATGCTTGAGAGCCTGTGCACGCTCGCCGCCATAAGCGATCGCTGCGGCGAGCTCAGGCATCAGCTCCCGGGTCTGGACGCAGTCCGGCCGCTCAGTCATCGGTCACTCCTAGCGCGTCCCGCAGCCTGACGAGACCCCGGCGGAGCCTGGTCTTCGCCGTGCCGACCGGGATGTGTTCCACTTCGGCGATCTCTTTGGCGGTCAGTGCGTAGAAGACGGACAGCACGATCGCCCTGCTCTGCTCCTCAGGGAGCGTGCGCAGGGCGGCCCGCAGCTGCTCGACGTCCTCGACGCTGATCCCCGGCCGTTCGGCCGAGTCCTTGCCGGCGCCGCTAAGACCGGCCAGCTGACCTGGGTCGACGGGGCGCTCGCGACGCAGCCGGACAGCGTCGACCGCCAGGTTGCGGGTGATCGTCAGTAGCCAGGTCGCGACCCGGCCCTTGCGAACGTCATAGGTCTCCGCGTGCCGCCACGCCCTGACGAACGCCTCCTGCGCGACGTCTTCCGCCAGCCCGGGCACGCCGACGATCGTGAACGCCAGTCCGTAGACCCGGGCCTGGTAGCGCCGTACGAAGGCGGTCGCGGCGTCTGCGTCGCCGGAGGCCATGCCGGCGAGCAGCGACTCATCGGAAAGAGACCACAACCAGTAAGTACGGATGAGGGACCGAAATGGATTCCGCGTGGCCGAAGGGAATCCCGAAGCGCCCTGTGGCCCGTACTACCGGGGACACATCGCCTTCTCGCCCAGGAGCACACATGGCTCTCCCTCGCAGGTTCGCGCTGACCGCCTCCACCGCCGCCACCCTGCTCGCCGTCGCGGCGTGCGGCGGGTCCGGCGAATCGACCACCACCACGTCCGGCGGCTCGTCCGGCGGGGAGGGTGAGCCGACCGTGACGATCACCTCGCCGCAGGACGGCGCCACCGTCAGCCAGCCCTTCACGTTGAAGTTCGACTCGAGTGTCCCGATCGGCGCCGAGGAGACCGGCAGGGACCACGTGCACGTCTTCGCCGACGGTGAGGTCGACAACTACGAGGTCGTCACCTCGAAGAGCCAGGCGATCGACAGCCTCGAGCCCGGCGAGCACACGATCGGCGTCACGCTGCAGCACGCGGACCACTCGTCTGCGGGTGCCGAGGCGGAGATCACCGTCATGGTCGAGGGTTCCGGTGGGGGGTCAGGCGGCGCGCCCAAGGACGACGGCGGCCAGTATGACTACTGAGGGACCTCAGGATGACTGCTGAGGGACCTCAGGCGGCCGGCGGCACCCAGGTGGTCGAGCGGTTCGGCAGCCCGGCGCGCTGGTTCCACGCCGGTGTCTACTTCACCGTGCTGGTCCTGCTCGCCACCGGGTGGTGGCTGCTCACCGGCCGGGAGGGCGACCCCAGCCCGCTCGCGCGGCTGTTCGTGATGCCGGACACGTCGCTGCACACGCTCACCGGGTGGGTGCTCGCCGGCCTGGCACTCGCTGCGGCCGTGCTCGGCGCCCGGGCGATCCCGCGCTTCCTCGCCGAGTCGCTGCGGTTTCGGCGCTCTGATCTGCGCTGGTTCGCGCGCTGGCCGGCGGCCGTGTTCACCGGCCGGTTTGCCGTGCATCACGGCCGGTTCGACCCCGGCCAGCGCATCCTCCACATCACCCTGACGGTGGGCCTGGCCGTGCTCGTGATCAGCGGCGCGGGGCTGGCCTTCCTGCACGGCGGCCCCACGTTCGCGATCCTCGCCCGCATCCACAAGGTGGCCACGTACCCGGTCACCTTGCTCATCGCCGGCCACCTCCTCGTGGCATCCGGGCTGCTTCCCGGCTACCGCGGCGTGTGGCGGTCCATGCACCTGGGGGGCCGGCTCGATGTCGAGGTCGCCCGGCGGCTCTGGCCGGCCTGGACGGCCAAGACATCCCCGCGGGAGGGCAAGCGGCCGGCGCGGCGGAGCTGAGCTCGCAGCCACCGCTGACACCACGGCTCCACCGGCCCGTGGTGTCAGCGGTGTCGCGTCCGATGCGGCGAGGACCTCGCCGGCCGCCTGGCCCCACGTCCCCAGTCGTTGATCATGGGCGAAGTGACAACTCCGCGCGCGAAAAGTCATCACTTCGACCATGATCAACTAGAGGGAGCGGCGAAGAGGGAGCGGCGAAGCGGGCTGCCGGGTCTTGGCGACGTGCGTGAGCTGACAACCCTCCTGCGGACGCGGCCTTGACAGCCAGGACGCCGGTCCCGCCAATAAGACGTGGCTCGCCGGCCGGGTGACGGGAGTGATTTGTGATGCCTGCTGATGAGTTCCCCCGTTTCAGGGCCGCGGCGGTACAGGCCTCACCGGTTCATCTCGACCGTGCGGCGACGATCGACAAGCTGTCCTCCTTCGTGGCGGAGGCCGCCCGGGGTGGGGCCCGACTCGTGGTGTTCTCCGAGTCGTTCGTCCCCGCGTTCCCGGTGTGGAATCTCGTGCTTGCTCCCCTCGACCAGCACGACCTGTTCACCCGGCTCGTGAGGTCGGCGGTGCTGGTGCCGAGCCCGGCCACCCGGCGGATCGCGGAGATCGCCAGGCGGCACGACGTGTACCTGTCGGTCGGGGTGACCGAGCGCACCGAGGTCAGTACCGGGTGCCTGTACAACACCAACCTGCTGTTCAGCCCGCAGGGCGAGCTCGTCAACCGGCACCGCAAGCTGGTGCCGACCTGGGCGGAGAAGCTCACCCACGCCTCCGGGGACGCCAGCGGCCTGCGCCCGGTGCGCACCGAGATCGGCAACATCGGCGCGCTGATCTGCGGCGAGAACACCAACCCGCTGTCCCGCTACGCCCTGCTGGCGCAGGGCGAGCAGGTGCACATCGCCACGTACCCGCCCGCGTGGCCGTTCCGCCGGTCGGGGACCCGGCAGACCTACGACCTCAAGCGCGCGATCGAGATCCGCGGCGCACGCCTTCGAGGGGAAGGTGTTCAACGTCGTCGCGTCGGGGCTGCTCGACGAGGCGCTCATCAAGGACATCACGGCGGTCGCCCCCGATGTGGAGCCGACGCTGCGCGAGGCCCCGGCGCCCGCCTCGATGATCCTCGGCCCGACCGGCGAGCCGATCGGTGGGGCCCTGGTGGGGGAGGAAGGCATCGTCTACGCGGACATCGACGTCTCGGAAAGCGTCGAGCTCAAGCAGGCGCACGACGTCGTGGGCTACTACCAGCGCTTCGACATCTTCCGCCTCAGTGTCGATCAGCGCCCGCAGACGCCGGTCTCCCTCATCCGGGAGACCACGTCGCACATCCCACCGACCGGGGGGCCCGACGAAGGGTTGCCGACCCCATGACCACATCCGCACAACCGTCAGCTCTCGGGGCCGAGCCCCGCGAGGTCCGGGCGCGGCGCGCCGTCAAGGCCGCCTGCCTGGGCTTCTTCGTCGACATGTTCGACGTCTACCTGCCCATCGCGGCGCTGGCCCCCGCGATCAGCTACTTCATCCCGCCGAACCTGTCCCCCGTGGTGGAGAGCACCGTCCTGTTCCTGGTGTTCGCGGTGACGCTCATCGGGCGCCCCGTCGGCGCCGTCATCTTCGGGCACTTCGCCGACACCCTCGGGCGCCGGCGCACCACCCTGGTGTCGGTGGCCGGCTTCACCGTGGTCACCTTCCTCATCGCGATCCTCCCCGGGTACCCGACGCTGGGGTTCTCGGTCATCGTGCTGCTGCTCCTGCTGCGCTTCCTCGACGGCGTGTTCATCGGCGGCGAGTACACCGCCGCCAACCCGCTGGCGATGGAGTACTCACCGAAGGAGCGCCGAGGGCTCTACGGGTCGCTGATCCACATCGGGTACCCGGGCGCGCTGCTGGTGATGAGCGCGCTCACCGCCGTCATGACCACGATCGCGCCGGCGGGCGGCGCGGACTCCGACTACGCCCGCTGGGGCTGGCGCATTCCGTTCCTGCTCGGGGTCGCGCTGTCCGCCGGGCTGTTCTTCTACTACCTGCGCAAGGTCCCCGAGTCCGACCTCTGGCAAGCCGCCGAGAAGCCGAAGTCCCCGCTGCGCGAGCTGATGCGGGGACCGAACCTGCGCCGGCTCGCCCAGCTCTTCGTCGTGATGTCGGGAGCCTGGCTCACGCTGAACGCCACCGTGGGGGCGCTGCCGGGGGTCGCCAAGGTCCTCGAGGCCGACGTCAGCGACGTCAACACCGGGACCCTCGTCGCGGCCGGGATCGCGGTGCCGCTCTTCCCCCTGCTGGGGATGCTGAGCCAGCGGTGGGGACGCAGGCCCACGATCGCGGCGATCGGGGCACTCAACGCGGTCCCCGCGGCCCTGATCTACCTCCTGCTCGTCGGGGGCGGTTACCGGTCGAGCGCCGGTCTGGTCGTCCTGGTGGCGGGAGCGTCGCTGCTCGGCCTGCTCATCTGGGCGGTGCACACCCCGTACCTGGTGGAGAGCTTCCGCACCGGGGTGCGCTCGGCCGGGTACGGCATCGCCTACAGCCTGGCGACGATCATCCCCGGGTTCTACTCGTTCTACCTGCTGGGGCTGGGCAAGATCATGCCCTACGCCTACACCCCGATCGTGCTGCTGGTACTCGGCGGCGTACTCCTCGTCGTGGGCGCGCTCACCGGGCCGGAGACCAAGGACACCGATTTCGTGGCAGCCGAGGAGGTCAGCGCGTCCTCCTAGCTGGCTAGGGCCACACCCGCCGGCCGCCGACATAGGTCGCCAGTACCGGGATCGCCGCGATCTCACCCGGCGGGCAGCGCAGCGGGTCCTCGCCCAGCACCACGAAGTCGGCGAGGAACCCGGGGGCGAGCCGTCCCTTCAGCTGCTCCTCGCCGGTGGCGACGGCCGCGCCTGTGGTGTAGAGCGCGAGCGCTTCGGCCGGGCTGATGCGCTGGTTTTCCCCGACGGGCACGCCGTCGTAGCCGCGCCGGGTGACGGTGCTCTGCACGCCGAGCAGCGGCTCGAACGGCCCGCAGGGGTGGTCCGACGACCCGGCGACCGCGACACCGGCGTCGAGGAACGACC
>JBOHCZ010000025.1:0-3130 GCA_050699195.1 Streptomycetales bacterium | reverse complement strand
GCCGAGCTGCGCTCGGCCAGCGAGGGCACGCTTCCGGCGCTGTTCGGCTGAACCTGGGGCGGCACGTCCGGCCGTGGAATCCTGCTGTTACGGCAGACCTACGCCGACGTATGCCCACGCACCGAAGGGGACCACGCGCATGGCGGACTTCGTGGGAGCGATCGACCAGGGCACGACGAGCACCCGTTTCATGATCTTCGACCGGTCCGGCAAGGAGATCGCGAAGCATCAGCTCGAGCACGAGCAGATCCTCCCGCGGCCGGGCTGGGTGGAGCACAACCCGACGGAGATCTGGGAACGCTCGCGGGCCGTGGTTCAGACGGCGTTGCAGAACGCCCGGTTGCAGGCCTCGGATTTGGCTGCCGTGGGCGTGACGAACCAGCGCGAGACGACGCTGGTCTGGGACCCCAGGACCGGGCGGCCCCACCACAACGCGATCGTCTGGCAGGACACCCGTACCGACCGCATCGCCGCCGCTCTCGAACGGGACGGCCGGGGGGACACCATCCGTCGTAAGGCCGGGCTGCCCCCTGCGACGTACTTCTCCGGGGGCAAGATCGCCTGGCTGCTGGAGAACGTCGACGGGCTGCGTGCGGCCGCCGAGCGCGGGGATGCGTTGTTCGGCACCGCCGACACCTGGCTGCTGTGGAACCTCACCGGCGGCCCCGACGGAGGTTTGCACCTCACCGACCCGACCAACGCCAGCCGCACCATGCTGATGGATCTCGAGACCCGCGATTGGGATGACGAGCTGCTGTCGTTCTTCGGGGTCCCGCGGCGGATGCTGCCGGGGATCCGGCCGTCGTCGGCCGTCTACGGCGCGACCCGGCCGGACGGGCCGTTCGGCGGCGAGATTCCGCTCAGCGGCGACCTGGGCGACCAGCAGGCGGCGACGGTGGGCCAGGTCTGCTTCGAGGCCGGGGAGGCGAAGAACACCTACGGCACCGGTAACTTCCTCCTCCTCAACACCGGGACACAGCCGGTGCGCTCCCGGCACGGCCTGCTCACGACGGTCTGCTACCAGTTCGGCGACGCCGACCCGGTGTTCGCGCTGGAAGGGTCGATGGCCGTCACGGGCTCGGCCGTGCAGTGGCTTCGCGACCAGCTCGGCATCATCGCGGGCGCCGCCGAGAGCGAGACGCTGGCCCGCCAGGTCGACGACAACGGCGGCGTCTACTTCGTGCCGGCCTTCTCCGGTCTTTTCGCCCCGTACTGGCGCTCCGACGCCCGCGGAGCCATCGTCGGCCTGTCGAGGTTCAACACCAACGCCCACCTGGCCCGCGCCACCCTGGAGGCGATCTGCTACCAGTCCAAGGACGTCGCGCTCGCCATGGAGCAGGACTCCGGGGTGCACCTCGACCTGCTCAAGGTCGACGGCGGCATCACCGCCAACCGGCTGTGCATGCAGCTGCAGGCCGACATCCTCGGGGTCACGGTCGCCAGGCCGGTCGTCCCCGAGACGACGGCGCTCGGCGCGGCGTACGCTGCCGGGCTCGCCGTCGGCTTCTGGAAGGGCACCGACGAGCTGCGGGAGAACTGGCAGGAGGCCGAGCGCTGGGAGCCGCAGTGGACTCCCGACCAGCGCAACCAGGGCTACGCGGGCTGGCGTAAAGCCGTAGAGCGCACCTTCGGCTGGGTCGACGTGGACTGACGTCGGCCCCTGAGCAGGGAGACGGCACATGGTCGACCTGAGAGGGCTCTTCGTCGGCGCGCGCAGGCGGGCCCACTTCATCAACGACTACCCGCTCCCCCCGAGCGTGCTGGCACGGTTACGGCAGCGGCGCCCGGAGCTGCGGGACGACCAAGTCGAAATGGTCATCGCCGGGCTGCGGCAGTGGTTCCGGGTCGCGCTGCGTGCGGGGGGCGGCCGCGTGGTGCTGCCCTCGCGGGCCGTCGACGACCTCTGGTACGCGTTCGTGCTCGACTCGAAGGCCTACGCCCGGTTCTGCGCGCACGGGCTCGGAAGGTTCCTGCCCCGACCGCCGGAGGGGGCCATGGGCCCCGCCAGGATGGCACGTACGCAGATCGACGGTGCGTACCAGACCTACCTGCTCGCCTGCCGCGACGAGGAACTTCCGCGGGCACACGACCGGCTGCCGCTGTTGTTCCGGGTCGATCCTGAGCTGGAGCTACCCGACGGCATTCAGTACATCGCCGATTGCCGCAGGGACCTCTGCATCGCGCGCAGAAACCGGCTGCCTGCGACACCTGGCCACTGGCCTGCGCAGAGGGCATGCACGGCGTCGCAATGACGGAGGTCGCCCGATCCCCGACGAGCGGCATGAGTACGACTGGCGGCACAGCGTCCTCCACCGCTGGTACGAAGACGTGATGGGCGACCTGTGGAGTGGCGTCCGCGGCAGCTCGCACGGTGGCCACGGCGGCGGTGACAGTGGCGGTGGTGGCGGTGACAGTGGCGGTGGTGGCGGCGGCTGGTGACGTGCAGCGCGCCGGTACCGTGGCCTGGTGCCTCCGAAGCCACGCCGGTTCGACCCGGCCACGGTACGTGGCGCGCTGTCGGCGCAGTGGGGCGCCCTGGTCGGCTACACAGCTGAGCTGCCCCCGCAGCGACTGGCCGCTCCCTCGCGGTTGCCCGCGTGGACGGTGCGGCAGCTGGTCGCGCACATCGCGCTCGGGGTAGGCGCGGTGCGCCGCGGCCTCGCCCAGCCCGGGCCGGAGCGCCCGGATCTCAGCCTCGCCTCCTGGGCCCGCGGCACCGCATCGGCGGCCGCCGCCATCGACACGGACACCCGGGAGGTCGCGCAGGGCGGCATCGTGCTGGCCGCGGAGGTCGCGGCCGCTGAGCGGGCATTGTCGGCCGCGGCCGACGGGCAGATCGTCGTGATGCGCCTCGGGGCGATGCGGCTCGGCGACTTGCTCGTGACGCGGCTCGTCGAGGCGGTCGTGCACGCGGACGATCTCGATCCGGAGTTCGCCCACGACCGTGCGGCCCTCGCTCTGGTCACCAAGGCGCTCGCGGACGTGTTCGCGGCGAAGGCCCCGGGACGGGCGGTCGAGCTGCGCGTTCCGCCGTTCGCCGCAGTGCAGTGCGTCGAGGGGCCGCGCCACACCCGCGGCACACCTCGCAGCGCCGTCGAGACCGATCCGCTGACCTGGGTCCGTCTCGCGG